>NZ_JBFAAX010000495.1:0-4374 GCF_040639995.1 Actinosynnema sp. NPDC023658
CCGACTTCCCTGACCGGGAGCACGTCGGGCACCGCCGCACGGGCCGGCCGCGCCGGCCGCGGGAGTCGGAGCGCTCGCCGCGGCCCGCGCCTGGCCCGTTCACGTTCACGGTCGTTCGTGGCACCCGTCTTCACCAGATCTTGTCGCGCATGGCGGCGCACCTCCCTCGACGTGGTCCTCGGCGGAACTCGCGGCGGGGGAGGGTTCACCAGATCTTGTCGCGCACCGCGATCACCTCCAGTGGTTTGCGTCACCCCGGTAGCGGCTGACATCGGCACAGGTCACCATTACTGTGACCCTCCGTCCGGACGCCATGACGGTCCGGGGTAGACAGTCGTGAGGAACCATGGGCAGAGCGCGTTCGACGTCGTCGGGCGATCGACGCTGGTCACTATGGTCCCTGCCGGGACGGGCCCTGGTGTACGTGCTGTCGGTGGATCTGCTGGCCGTCGTCGCGATCGCCGCGACCACCGCCCGGCCGGTCCCCGCGGGCTCGTGGACCACGTTCGCCGTCCTGGCCGGCTGCGCCGCGCTGCACCTGCACTGCTCCCGCTGGATCGAGCGCATCCGCCGCGACCACAGCCACCTGCCGCACGTCGACCTGTGCAGCATCTGGATCGTGGCCGGCGCGCTGGTCCTGCCGCCCTCCCTGGCCGTCGCGCTCGTCGTGCTGATGTACGCGCACCGCTGGTGGGTCGTCGGCCGCTGGGACGCCTCACGCCCACCGCACCGGTGCGTGTTCACCACGTCGATGATGGTGCTGGCGACGCTCGCCGCGAGCACGGTCGCGGGTCTCACCGGCCTGCGCGACCACCTCCAGGCCGGTCGGCCCGGCGGCGCGCTCGACCTCGTCGGCCTGGTCGGCGCGGGCGCGGCGCAGTGGCTGGTCAACACGGCCCTGGTAGCGGCGGTGATCCTGCTGACCGTCCGGCCCCGCTCGGTGCGCGACTCGATCGGCAGCGCCGCGGACAACCTCCTCGAAGCCGGACAGCTGGCGATGGGCGGGCTCGTCGCCCTGGCCGTGGCGTGGTGGCCCGGGTTCGCGCTGCCGATGGTCGTCGCGGCCGTCGCCCTGCACCGCACGGTGCTCATCCACCAGCTCGAACTGGCCGCCCGCACCGACACCAAGACCGGTCTGCTCAACGCCGAGGCCTGGCACCTCCAGGCCACCCTGGAGCTGCAGCGCACCCGGCAGCAGCCGCCCGGCGCGCGCGTCGGCCTGTTCATGATCGACGTGGACCACTTCAAGGACATCAACGACAACCACGGCCACCAGACCGGCGACCTGGTGCTGCGGCGCATCGCGAGCGCGCTGGCGGGCACGGTGCGGCGCGGTGACGCGGTGGGTCGCTTCGGCGGCGAGGAGTTCGCCGTGCTGCTGCCCGGCGTGGAGCACGAGGAGGCGGTGTCGATCGCCGAGCGGATGCGCTCGGAGGTGCACCGGGTGCTCGTGGACGTCGGTGACGGCGGCGTGGTGGCCGGTCTCACGGTCAGCATCGGCGTCGCGGTGTGGCCGGAGGTGGCCGAGGACACCCTCGAGGGGTTGCTCGCGGCGGCGGACTCGGCGCTGTACGAGGCGAAGCGGCTCGGTCGGGACCAGGTGCAGGCGGCGGCCGCGCACCGCCGCGTCCGGTGGACGCCCGCGGCCCGGTCCGAGCGCCCCGGGGTGTAACAACCGCGACTACCCGCCGGATCTCACACAGGTCGGGCCGTCGGTGGCGTAGTTTCTGCCCGCCACCACCGACACGGTGGACTCCCTCGGTTGCAAGGGTCGTGAGCCAGTGGACCTCGGTGCCCCGCACGGAATCCGCTTCCGCTTCGAAGCGGGGCTGCTGCGCGCCGTCCTGCTGGACGTGCACCGCAAACCGCCGGTCGACGCCGTCGAGGAGCTGACCGCCGAGGCGGGCGCCCGCGACCTGCTGGTCGAGGATACCCGTGACGGCGCCGTGCGCGCGGTGCTGCGGCACCGCTTCGACCTGCCCGCGCCCGCGCGCTGGCGCCTCGCCGTCGACGCACCCGCCACCGGGACGCCGGACGGCGTGTCGTTCACCCTGCCCGGCTCGGTGTCGCTGACGGTCTCCGGGTCGTCGCCGTGCGCCATCGAGGACGGCGGCGTGTGCGTGCGGCTGCCCGCGGGCGAGTCGGAGCTGGACGTCACGGTGGTCAGCGAGCCGGTGTTCGAGGTCGGTGACACGGTCGTGGTGTGCCGGCCGGACCAGGTGCGCGAGGCCGCGGTCGTCGTGTCGTGCCTGCCCGCCGACCGCGTCACGCCCGTCGTCGCGCTGAGACCGGGCGACGCGTCGTCCCACCGGCACGACCGGCTGCTGGCACACCTGCTCGACGCCACGGGCGTGCGCCGCGTGGTGTTCCTCGCCGCACCCGACCCGGCGGCCGGGGACACCGGGCCGTTCCCCGACGTGCCCGACCGCGTGCACCTGCCGTGCGAGGACCCCGTCGGGCTGACCACCAAGGCGTGGGAGCTGCTGCGCGGCGGCGGCGAACCCGACCGCTTCCTCGACGTCGCACCGGACGCCGACTTCGTCACCGCCCTGTTCACCGCCCTGCGCACCGGTGCGGCGCTGCGCGTGGACGACGACGCGCCACCCGTGCCGTTCTCCGGGCACAACCCCGACGACACCGACGAGGCCGTGCTGGTCGAGCGCACCGGCGAGGTCGACGACCTGACCGCCGCCGTGTACGCCCACCACCGCGGGGCCCGGCTGGTGGTCACCCCGCGACCGGACCTGACCGCGGTGGGCGCGGTCGTGGCCGAGGAGCAGGAGCGGGTCACCGCCGCGGCGGGCGCGATCGGTGACGCGGTCAAGGGCATCGGGTTTGTCGAGGCGCTGTGGCGGTACCTGTCCACCGGCGGGCACGACCCGTGGGCGTCGGTCGAGGCGGTGGTCACCGCGCAGGTGCCCGCCGAGGTGGTCGCGCAGGTCGGTGACCGGGGGCTGACCGCGTTCACCACCGGCCTGCCGTACTCGTTCGTCCACTCCGGCGAGGTGAACTGGGCGCGCAAGCCGATCGGGCACGTGGTGGCGGACCCGGCGCTGGTCGTGCTCACCGAGCTGCACCGGGCGGGCGTGGCGCGCGAGCCCGGCGCGTTCAGCCTGGTGGTCGACTCGGGGGCGTTCCGCGAGCTGCCGGAGACCACCGCGTCGCTGGGCCACCACACCCACGCGATCGTGCTGTCCGATCAGGACGCTTCGCCGGACGTGCTGCGCGACCTGGTCGCGGACCTGCCGGTGGAGCTGGTGTTCTTCCACCGCCACGACGCCGACGACGTGATCCTGCTGGGCGGCGAGGCGCTGCCGGACGACGACCTGCCGCTGTCCCTGCCGCACCGCCCCATCGTGTTCAACAACTCGTGCCGGTCGTGGACGCGCCTGGGCCGCGAGTTCGTCCGGGCCGGCGCGCGCGGCTACATCGGCACCCTGTGGACCATCCCGCCGAACCTGGCCGCCGGGTTCGCCCGCACCGTCGTGCGGCGGCTCACCGCCGAGGAGACCCCGGCCGCGCGCGCCATCGTCAACACCGGCACACCGGGCGGCATCGAGCGGTCCTACCTGTACGTCGGCACGGTCAACGGTCGGCTCGACGAGTGGCGCGACCGGTCCACCACCGATGCCGAGGCGGCGCTGACCGGCTGCGAGCTGCTGGCCGCCGCCGCGCGCGACTGCGCCGACGGGCTGTCGCCGGTGCTGCACCGCGAGCTGTCCGCGCTGCGCGGGGTCGCTGAGGCGGGCGGTGCCACCGGCACCCCGTCCTACGCCGACGTGCTGCTGGCCGAGCTGCGCCTGGAGGCCGACGACGAGCGGGCCGCCGACCTGGTCGAACGCCTCGACGCGGTGCTGGCCGACCTGGACCTGCCCGACGACGAGGTGGAGCCGCTGTGGGCGACGAGGTTCGAGCTGACCGGCGTCCGGGCGGAGCGGCGCGGGGAATACGGGGCCGCGCTCGCGGACTTCGAACGGTGTGTGGGCTTGGGCGACGCGTGCCGCGACCGGGCGGACGTGCTGCTGCGGATGGCGAGGCTGCTGATGCGTGAGGGCAGGACCGACGAAGCCGGACAGGCGGCGCGGCTGGCGTACGAGGAGCACCGCGCCAGACGGGACGGGCCGGGGTTGCTGGAGTCGATCACCGTGCTCGACGACCTGGGCGACGCCGACCCCGACACGTCCCTCCGCTACGCCGTCGAGGGGCACGACGTGGCCGAGGAGCTGGGGGACCGGGCCCGGCAGGCCGCGTTCAAGCTGGCCGAGTGCGACCGGCACCGCGACCTCGGTGACCTGACCGCGGCGATCGAGGCCGGGTCGCGCGCCGTGGAGCTGGTCCGCGCCGAGGGCGACGACCGGCAGGAGCTGGCCGCGC
>NZ_JBFAAX010000496.1:0-4372 GCF_040639995.1 Actinosynnema sp. NPDC023658
GCGAGCGGCAGCCCGTCGCACAGCACGGCCAGCCGGCGCAGCGC
The DNA here is from genome assembly GCF_040639995.1 of Actinosynnema sp. NPDC023658. Classification (NCBI taxonomy): domain Bacteria; kingdom Bacillati; phylum Actinomycetota; class Actinomycetes; order Pseudonocardiales; family Pseudonocardiaceae; genus Actinosynnema; species Actinosynnema sp. NPDC023658. The sequence goes on from NZ_JBFAAX010000496.1 coordinate 45, forward strand.
GGCGGGCTCCGTGCCGTCCCGCCCGGCGACCCGGCCCACCACGGCCACCGACGCGTCCAGGTCCAGCATGTCCAGCTCGACGAGCCGCGCCTCGGCGTGCGCGACCAGCCCGACCAGCCGCCGGCGGGACGTCACCAGCACGCACGACGGCGGTCCCGGCAGCAGCGGCAGCAGCTCCGTCGAGCCGCGGGCGTTGTCCAGCATCACCACCATGCGCCGGTCCGCGATCAGCGTGCGGAACAGCGCCGACCGCTCCTCGACCGTCACCGGGATGTCCGGCGACGGCACGCCCAGCGTGCGCAGGAACCGGCTCAGCACCTCGCCCGCGCCCAGCGGCTCCTGGTTCGGGTCGTAGCCGTGCAGGTCGACGTAGAGCTGACCGTCCGGGAAGTCCTCGCGCACCCGTTGCGCCCAGTGCAGGGCCAGCGCGGTCTTGCCCACACCGGCGGGGCCCGTGACGACCAGGACGAGGCCGCCCTCCGGGTAGGAGGCCAGCAGGCCGTCCAGCCGCTTGAGCTCGTCGTCGCGGCCGATCAGGGACGCCGAGGCGCGGGGCAGCTGCGCGGGCGTGATGGCGGGCGGCTCCACCGCCGGTCGCAGCACCATCGGCCGGGTCGGGCGCTCGGGCTCCGGGTCCTCGCCCGCCAGCACGGCCTGCTGGAGCTTGCGCAGCTCCGGGCCCGGCTCGACGCCCAGCTCCTCGACCAGCACCCGGCGTGCCTCGCGGTAGACGGCCAGCGCCTCGGCCTGCCGCCCGGCCTGGCACAACGCGCGCATCAGCAGGCCGTGACCGCGTTCCCGCAACGGGTGCTCACCGACGAGCGTGGTCAGCGACGGCACCAGCTCCGCGCCGCGCCCGATCAGCAGCAGCAGCTCGGCCCGCTCCTCCAGCACCGCGAGCCTGCGCTCGACCAGCCGGCCGCGCTCGACCTCGGCGAACAGGCCCGAGACGCCGCCCAGCGGCTCGCCCCGCCACAGCCCGAGGGCCTCGTCCAGCGCGGTGGCCGCCGCGATCAGGTCGCCGGACGCGCGCAGCCGGGCCGCCGTCGCCACGCCGTGCTCGAACTCGTCCAGGTCGACCGCGTTCGGCTCGACCCGCAGCAGGTAGCCGTCACCGACCGAGGTCAGCAGCTCGGCCGGGGCGCGGCGGGCGCGGCTGGGCTCCAGCGCGCGGCGCAGGCCGGCCACGTAGGTCTGCACGAGGTTGACCGCGCTGCTGGGCGTGTTGTCGCCCCACACGGCCTCGATGATCTGGTCCCGACTGACCGGCGCGTTGCGGGCCAGCAGCAGCACCGCCAGGACGGCGCGCTGCTTGGCGGCGCCGAGGTCCACCACCCCGCCACCGCGCACCGCCCGGAGCAGGCCGAGCACCTCGAACCGCAAGCGCTGGCCGCCGCCGTCTGCCACCGACCGATCCTTCGCCGAACGTTGAGCCCCCGGACGAAGCCTAGGGGACCACTTCAGTCCGACTCCAGTCGTCCTGTAGCCGCATTCTTACGCTAAGCGTGTCCGATCAACCACACAGGGCGAACCCCGGTGAGGCAGGTTGGACCAGACAGCGGAACATCCGCTGCTCTCCCTGAACGACGAGGGCAGGCCGGCGTGCAAGGGGCATCCAGCCCGCGGCGGCGGAACGCCGGCCCGCCCTCGTCCCCTTCTCCACCGGAGACGGGCCATCCGGTAGGGGATGGCCCGATCTCCCTTGCCCTCCCCCAGTGGAAGGGGCCGCGACCGGGATCCGAACCCCCGATCGCGGCCCCTTCGACCACGTCCGGGGTCAGGCGACGTCCGGGGTCAGGCGACCTCTTCCAGCTCCCTCGGCGGGACGGCCTTCGCCTTGCGGCGCCGGCGCAGCAGCACCACGGCGCCGACCACGACCGCGATGCCCATCAGGCCCCACATGGCGCCGTTGAACGCGGACTCGACGTACTTGGCCGACGCGCCGGCCGCGGAGCCGATGCCGATGTGCAGCGCCGACCAGCTCACCGCGCCCAGGATCGACGCGGGCAGGAACCGGCGGTACTCCAGCTTCGACGCGCCCGCCGACGCCGGCACCAGCGTCCGCACCACCGGCATGAACCGGGCGAAGAACACCGCCCACGCGCCACGCCGGCGCAGCAGCGCGCCCGCCTTGTCCCAGTGCTCCTGGCCGAGCTTGCGCACCACCTTGCTGTCCCGGAGCCGGTCGCCGTACCGGCGGCCCAGGAAGTAGCCGATGCTGTCCCCCGCCACCGCGCAGACCGACACCACGAGCCACATGACCAGGAAGCGGGACGTGCTGGTGACCGTCGTGGCGGCCAGCAGCAGCGCGCTCTCCCCCGGCGCGATGAAGCCCACGCCCAGCGTGCACTCCGCCAACGTCAGCGCGCCCGTCACCGCGAGCACGGCGGGCTGCGGCAGACCGGCGAGCCCTTCGAGGGCGTCGGTCAACAAGGCCATGGTTCATCCCCCTGAGGATCATGACGGGCACCGCGGTGTCGCAGGCTAGTGGGATTCCACCGCACCTCGACGGGCGGGCACATCGGACCGGGGGCTGACCGGGCGCAAGACCTTGGTCGTAGGGGTGGGTGGTCGGAAGTCAGGGACGTGCCCGAGGCACGCCCCTGACCCGGACGGGTCGGCGGACGGCGGACGGCGGTGCGGTCAGCGCGGGTCGAATGCGCCGTTCTTAGCGGTGTCGACGAATCGCGCCCACTGCGCGGAACCGAAGTTCAACTCGCCGCCGGTTCGGTTCTTCGAATCCCGCACCCCGGTCACGTCCGGGTCGAGTGCGATTTCCACGCACTCCGGACCACCCGCGGACGACGTCGTGCTCTTGCGCCACTGGCGTTGCATCGCAACTCACCTCGGAGTCAGGCCAGCTCCCGCGCCACCCTCCCGATCAGCGCGGACGAGGCGGCCGGGTCGAGCGATTCGGCGCTGAGCCGGGTGAACAGGTCGGAATACCGGGCGACGTCCGAGGGCTGTTCCAAATAGACGTCGCCACAGGTGGTTTCGATGTATACCACGGCCGGATCGGACTGCTCGGGAAACGTCAGGATGACGAACGGGCCGTCCATCGCAGCGTGAGCGCCCGCCTCGAAAGAGGCCACCTGGAGGGTGATGTTCGGCAGTTTCTCGACTTCGTCGAGTCGTCTCAACTGCTCCGCCATCACCTCCCGGCCGCCCACCAGCCTCCGGAGGGCTGCCTCGTCGACGACGACGTGCAGGACGAGCGGGTCGTCGTCCAGCAGCAGCGCCTGGCGGGCCTTGCGCAGCTCCACCCGCCGGTCCACCTCGGCCGGCGCGGCGCCCGGCAGCACGGCGCGGATCAACGCCCTGGTGTACGCCTCGCACTGGAGCAGGCCGGGCACCATCAGCCCCTGGTAGGTGCGCACCGACTCGGCGTCGGCCTCGAACCCGACGTAGCGGCCGGGCGCGACGTCGCCGAACTCGTCCCACCACGCCCGGCGCCGCGCGTCGCGGGCCAGCTGCACCAGCTCGTCCAGCGTGGCCCGGTCGGCGCCGTAGGCGGAGAGCATGTCGCGGACGTCGCGCGGGGTGACGCCGACGCGGCCGGTCTCGATGCGGCTGATCTTGGACGCCGAGCACTCCAGCCGGGCGGCGACGTCCTCGATGGTCAGGTCGGCGGCCTCGCGCAGCCTGCGCAGCTCGCTGACCAGCCGGCGCTTGCGCAGCGTGGGGCTGCTCCCGCGTGGCATCCGCGCACCTCCCTCGGCGGCCCCGTCGGCGGGACGAAGCCCAGTCTGTGGCCGGGCACGGACGGAGCAAAGGCCCGTCATCCATTCGTGTAGTGCAACTTGCAGACGGCCGAACGCGGTCGCAGGCTGCGTGCAGCGCACCGCCCCGCGCACCGCCTCCAGACAAGGAGCGCTGAAGGTGTCCACCACCGTCTTCAGCCAGCTCGACCGGTCCCTCCACGAACACCTGGCCACGCTGGTCCGCCTGGCGTCGGTCGGGGACGACGAGACGGCGGTCGAGCTGGCCCGCTGCGAGCTGCCCAGGGTGGTGGCCGCGGTCAAGGCGCTGCTGGACGAGCACACGCCGGACGAGCACGGCCGCTGCCCGACCTGCCGCACCCGCTGGTGGAGCCGCCGCCTGCCCTCGCCGTGCCGGGCCTACCTGGGCGCGCAGCTGGCCCTGACGGTGACGGGCGACGAGCCGTCCGGCAACCACCGCAAGCACCTGCGCAGCGTCGGTTAGCCCCGCGCCAGGTCGGGTGACGCGCCTTCCCCGCAGATGAGCCCCGCCGGCGCCGCCCGACCCCGATCCGAGCCCCGAGGGAACACCCGCCCCGCACCCCGACCGGGGCCGGCACCCGGGACGAG
>NZ_JBFAAX010000497.1:0-4367 GCF_040639995.1 Actinosynnema sp. NPDC023658
GGGCGAAGCGGGGGTAACAAGTGTTTAAACACGCGAAAACGCCGAGAAGCCGCACCGGCCGTGGGACGCTCCCTCGGGGGAGTGAGTCCTCGGCTGGTGCGGCTTCCCGGCGTTCGGCGGAGAGGCCGACCGGGGCCTGGTCAGGCCCCGGTCAGGCCCCGGTCAGGCGTCGAGCGCGGCGGAGGCGAGCTTCGTCCCCTCCACGCGGGCGGCGATCTTGGCGAACGCCGTGTCGCGCGAGGTGGACGTGTCGTCCGCGAACGGGGCGAACCCGCAGTCGTCGCACGTCCCCAGCTGCTCGACGGGGATGAACTCGGCCGCTTCGAGCACCTGGTCGCGGACCTCCTCCGGCGTCTCGACCCGCTCGCTGATCGGGTCGGTCACGCCGATGAAGACCTTCGCGTCCGCGGGCAGGTGCTCCTTGATGATCCCCAGCACGCGGCGGCGGTCGGGCTCGCTGGCCAGCTGGACGTAGAACCGGCCCGCCTTGATCCGGAACAGGTCCGGCAGCAGGTCGGCGTAGTCGACGTCCGCGCTGTGCGTGGAGTCCCAGTCGCCACCGGGGCACGTGTGCAGGCCGATCCGGGCGCGGTCCTCCGCGGAGAACCGCTCCAGCACGGCGTTGTTCAGCGCCACGAAGTCGCGCAGCAGCCCGCCCGACGGGTCGAGCTTGAGCGACAGCCGCCCCTCCGTGAAGTCGAGCTGCACCACGGCCGCCCCCGCGTCCAGGCACGCCCGGATGTCGGCCTCGGTCTCGTTGACGAGGTCGGCCACGAACTCGTCGCGCGAGTAGCCGTCGATGCCGTCCGCCGGGTAGAGCAGGCTCAGCGCCGACGGCGCGATCACCGGCTGCTTCACCGGCAGCGCGGTGAGCTGCTGCGTGGTGCGCAGCAGGTCGACGGCGTGCGCGGTGTAGCGGAACGGCCCGCTGGTCAGCACGGGCAGCTCGCGGGTGTGGCCGTCCGCGAACGGCACCACCGCCCCGCCCGGCGCGAGGTCGGAGATCCCCGCCACCGGGTAGGTGAGGAAGCTCGGCTTGTCCTGCTCGCCGTCGGTGACCACCGGCGAACCGGTGGCCTCGAACCGGCTGACCGTGTCCGCTAACGCCCGATCCGTCAGTTCCCGCAGCGCTGCGGCGTCGATGCGGCCTTCCGCGTGGTCCGTGAAGCCCTGCACGAGCTCCGCGGGACGCGGCACGCTGCCGATCGGCTCGGTCGGAATCCCCATGTGCTCTCTCTGTCCCCTCGACGCGATCAGGCCCACGGCGCCGTCGGGTACCACGGGATGATCTCCCGACGGGCCAGCATCCTGATGTCCCAGTACATGAACGTGAAAACGCCGGCGACGATCAGCGCGACGGCCGTGACCACCGCGATCCTGCTCGGCTTGGCCGAGAGCCACCGCTGCAAACGGCCGCCGGTGAAGTACGCCAACGCGAGGAACAATAGGGCCATGATCACGATGTTGCCTACCGACTGGAGGGTGAACGCCGCTGCGCCGTACAGGGGATTGTGGCTCTCCGCGGCGTCGCGGAACATCTGCCGGAACAGGCCGAACGGGCGACCGATGAGGAACCCGCCGATCAGCACGCCCATGAAGACCATCGGGGCGTTCGGGAACCGCTGCGCGACCTTGCGGAACGGGTCGCGCACGAAGCCGAGCGCGGCCAGGCCCATGTAGACCATCACCAGCCCGATGACGCCGAACACCACCAGCGACTGGATGCTGCGGCTGCTCAGCGTGCCCGGCGCGTTCGCCGCGGTGGCGAACTGCGGCATGCGCGTGCCGATGATCCCGACCAGCACGCCGTACAGCGCGGACACCGGGATCATGCCGACCGCCAGCCACCCGACCGGCTTGAGCGTGGCGACGAACTTCGTCCAGCGCGACCCGGTGGCGCCGAGCATGGGCGCGACCGCGCCGAACGCGGCGATGTTGCAGGCGGTGAACGTGCCCGCGATGCCGCTGACGAACGCGAACGCGATGCCCGCCGCGATGCCCTGGATCGGCGTCTCCTTGGCGTCGTGGCCCAGCAGGGTGTTGGCCACGTTGTCACCGATCGTGGAGTCCACGAACTGCGCCGACCACACCACGGTCAGCAGGAAGCCGGCGATCGAGCTGAGCAGCACGACGAGCCCTCGTCGCCGCGGGAAGTGCCCGTTGACGAACGACGAGGTGGCCACGGCCGTTCTGGACTGGTCCTGTCGGTGGAGCTGGTTGGTCCCGGTGCGCGCCATGTGTCCCCTCCGGAGCAATGCGGGCTGATCGAGCGAAGCCCCTTTTGGCGAGCGCTTCGGGGGCCTGCAAAGCATCCCAGCGCGGCGACCGGATTCCTTCTTCGACTGTGCGCAGTCACTGGGCCGAATGGCTCTGGTTTGCCGAGGAGGGATGTACGTAGGGGTGGTGTGACCGCCGGTCTGCGGTCCGACGACTGCGGGACATCGCAGGTCACGGGGATGTCTCGGTGGACCTCCGGTACGCGGGGGTACCGCGCGAAATTCTGAATCACGCTGTTATGGAAAAAGCGCAGGTCAGAGGGCAAAATCGGAGAAGCAGTGTCGTCGGGCGGTCGTGCAGTCTTACGTTGCGCCATTTTTCGAAGTGCCCCGTGTGTTGTCACTTTTTGCACGGCGGTATTTCCGGACCATCCCGAACCCCCGATGTCCTCAAAGACGGTGAAAGCATGAGCAGTGAGCGGATCGCAATCGTCGGCATCGGCCTGCGCTACCCCGATGCCGGTTCCACCGGGGAACTGTGGGAGAACGTCCTGGCCGGGCGTCGGGCCTTCCGCAGGCTGCCCGACGAGCGGATGAACCAGGCGGACTACTACTCCCCCGACCCCGAAGCACCGGACCGCTTCTACGCGACGAAGGCGGCGGTGCTGCGCGACTTCGAGTTCGACCGGGTTCGCTACCGCGTGGCCGGCAGCACGTTCCGCTCCACGGACATGACGCACTGGTTGGCGCTCGACGTGACCTCCCAGGCGCTGGCCGACGCGGGGTTCCCCGAGGGCGAGGGCCTGCCGAAGCAGTCGACCGGCGTGGTGCTGGGCAACAGCCTCACCGGCGAGTTCTCCCGGGCGAACGTGATGCGGCTGCGCTGGCCGTACGTGCGCCGCACGGTCGCGGCCGCGCTGAGCGGCAAGGGCTGGCCGGAGGACGAGGTCGCGGGCTTCCTGCGTGAACTCGAGGTGCAGTACAAGGCCCCGTTCCCGGAGATCAACGAGGACACCCTGGCCGGTGGGCTCGCCAACACCATCGCGGGCCGCATCTGCAACTACTTCGACCTGCGCGGCGGCGGCTACACCGTCGACGGCGCGTGCTCCTCGTCGTTGCTGTCGGTCGCCACGGCCGCCAAGTCGCTCGTCGAGGGCGACATGGACGTCGCCATCGCGGGCGGCGTCGACCTGTCCATCGACCCGTTCGAGGTCATCGGCTTCGCCAAGACCGGCGCGCTGGCCAAGGACGTCATGAAGGTCTACGACAAGAACTCGAACGGCTTCTGGCCGGGCGAGGGCGCGGGCTCCCTGGTGCTGATGCGCGAGGACGACGCGCTGGCCAAGAACCTGCGCATCTACGCGACCATCGCGGGCTGGGGCGTCTCGTCCGACGGCAAGGGCGGCATCACCCGGCCCGAGGCCGACGGTCACCGCCTGGCCCTGCACCGCGCCTACGGCCGCGCCGGCTACGGCCTGGAGACCGTGTCCTACTTCGAGGGCCACGGCACCGGCACCGCGCTGGGCGACGAGACGGAGATCGAGGCGCTGTCCTCGGCCCGCCGCGCCGCCGACCCGGAGGCCCGGCCCGCCGCGCTGAGCACCGTCAAGGGCAACTTCGGGCACACCAAGGCAGCGGCGGGGGTCGCCGGTCTGATCAAGGCGGCCCTCGCCGTGCACCACCAGGTCATCCCCCCGGGCACGGGCCACTACGACCCGCACCCGAAGCTGACCGCCGACAACGCGATGATGTACGTGCCGTCGGAGGCCGAGCTGTGGCCCGAGGACCGCCCGGTGCGCGCCGGCGTGTCCGCCATGGGCTTCGGCGGCATCAACACGCACATCGCGCTGGAGGCGGCACCCGACGCGACCCGGCGCGAGCAGATCGACGTGCGCACCAAGGCGTTGGTCGCGACCCGCCAGGACGCCGAGGTCCTGCTGTTCGACGCACCGGACCGCACGGCCCTGAAGGACCGCCTGGCCGAGGTCGCGGCCCTGCTGCCGAAGCTGGCGTTCGCCGAGCTGGGCGACCTCGCGGCGGCGCTCGCCGCGCGGCTGACCGGCGCGTCGGTGCGCGCCGCGGTCGTGGCCCGCACGCCGGAGGAGGCCGAGCGCAAGGTCGCGAAGCTGGTCGCCGCCGTGGCCGAGGGCC
>NZ_JBFAAX010000498.1:0-4358 GCF_040639995.1 Actinosynnema sp. NPDC023658
GCCCGCTCACGTCCACCACGCCGATCGTGCGGCCGGTGTCCGGGTCGCGCACCGGGCTCGCCGCGCACGTCCACCCGTGGTAGGTCCGCACCAGGTGCTCGGCGGAGTGCACGGTCACCGACTCGCCGACCGCCAGCGCCGTGCCCATCGCGTTCGTGCCGGCCGAGGCCTCGCTCCAGCAGGCGCCCTCGGTCAGCCGCACCCGTTCGGCCAGGCCGCGCACGGACGTCGCGCCCTCGCACCACAGGATCGTGCCGTCCGCGTCGGTGATGATCATGACGTGCTGGGCCTCGTCCGCGATCCCGAGCAACGTCTCGCGCAGCACCGGCAGCGCTTCCGCGATCAGGTGCGCGTCGCGCCGTTCCAGCACCTCGGCGGGGTCGAGCACCAGGGGCGCCTCGTGCCGCTCGGGGTCGACCCGCGCGGCCAGCGACCGCCGCCACGACTCCACGATCAGCTCGCGCGCACCGCGGACCCGGTCCCCGCTCAGCACCACCTCGCGCACGTGGGCGAGCCGTCGCGGGTCCGGTTGCATGTGGCGCCTCCCCGACCAGGATGACCCGCCCCGACCGGTCGCGGCAAGCGAAACGCTGGTCCGTTCGGGTGCAACGCGACTGCAACGTCGCGCCCACCACCCTGCTGCCCGGGACCAACGCGGGGAGGCGTGGACATGGCCAGGTACGCGGCGCCGGGAGAGCGCGGCAGCGTCGTGTCGTACCGGGACCGGTACGACCACTTCATCGGCGGCGAGTGCGTGCCACCGGCCAGGGGCGGCTACTCCGCCGACCCGAGCCCGGTCACCGGCGAGGTGTTCACCGAGGTGGCCAGGGGCACCGCCGAGGACGTGCACCGCGCGCTGGAGGCCGCGCACGCCGCCGCGCCCCGGTGGGGGCGCACGTCGACGTCCGAGCGGGCGCACGTGCTCAACGAGGTGGCCGACCGGGTGGAGGACCACCTCGACTCGCTCGCCGTGGCCGAGACCTGGGACACCGGCGCACCGGTGCGGGAGGCGCTGGCCGACCTGCCGCGGGCGGTGGACTGCTTCCGCCACTTCGCGGCCGTGATCCGGACCCAGCGGGGCGGCGTCTCGGACCTCGGGGACGACCTGCTGGCCTACCACTTCGCGGAGCCGCTGGGCGTGGTCGACCGGTTCGTCCCGTGGCGCTCCCCGCTGCTCATGGCCGCCCTGGACCTCGCGCCCGCGCTGGCGGCGGGCAACACGGCGCTGCTCAGACCGTCCGACCGGGCGCCCGCGTCGATCCACGTGCTGGTGGACCTGGTGGGCGACCTGCTGCCGCCGGGCGTGGTCAACGTGGTCAACGGCGTCGGCTCCGAGGAGGACGAGCCGTCGGGCGGCAAGGGCGCGGACGTCTTCTTCGCCGACGTGGCCGACCGCCGTGACGCGTTCTACGACCGGGCGCTGGAGGGCTTCGCCACGTTCGCCCTCGACCGGGCGCTGGTGCAGACCCCGATCCACGACCGGTTCCTGACCGACGCCGTCGAGCGCGCGCGGGCGGCCGGGCCGGGTCACCCGCTGGACACCGACACCACCGTCGGGGCGCTGACCGGCCACGACCAGCTCGACCGGACCCTGTCGCTGATCGAGGTCGCCAGGCGCGACGGCGCCCGGGTCGTCTGCGGCGGCGAGCGGGTGGACCTCGGCGGCGAGCTGTCGGGCGGGTCCTACCTCGCGCCGACGGTCGTGGTGGGCGAGTCCCGGGTCGCCCGGTCCGAGCTCGTCGGACCGGTCGTGTGGGTGACCTCGTTCGACCACTTCGACGACGCGGTCAAGGAGCTGAGCGGCACCGCGAGCGGGGTCGGCGTGTGGTCGCGGGAGGCGGGTGTCGGCTTCCGGGCCGGTCGGCGGATCCGGACCCGCCGGGTGCGGGTGAACACGTTCCGGCCCGGCGCCGCGGACCACCACGCCCTGCTCGACCAGTACCAGCGCACGAAGACGATCCTGGTCGAGCAGGGCGCCTGAGCGGGGTCAGCTCCGCCAGGGCACCTGCGGCGAGGCGTAGTAGTTCACGCCCAGCACGTCCCACCGGTCGGCCTGCGCCGCGAGCCGGACCAAGAACCGGTCCCAGTCGTGCGTCGACCACGGCGACCAGCCCAGCTCCGCGATCGCGGGCAGCCGGGGGAAGGCCAGCTGCTCCAGGTCCGCGGAGTCGGTGATGGTCTCGCTCCACAGCGGGGCCTCGACGCCGCGCACCGCCTCGGCGGGCAGGCCCTCGATGTACGCGCCGGGGTTCCAGTCGTACGCGTCCTGCACGTCGGTGTACCCGGCCCAGCTCAACCCGAGCTTGGTGTCGGCGTCGTACTTCATGTCCAGGTACGCCTTGGTGGCGGGCGACAGCACGATCTCGCTGCCCCGCGCGGCGGCCGCGACCATGTCCGGCGCGGTCGTCTTCGTGCCCCAGAACTGCGGCACCGCCGACGCGGGCGGACCGGCCTTGACGAACTCGTGCCAGCCGGTCGCGGTCTTGCCGTGCTTGGCGACCAGCGGCAGCACCTTGTCCATGAACAGGTCGAAGTCCGGGTCGGTGGTGGCGTGCGCCTCGTCGCCGCCGATGTGGAGGTACTGCCCCGGCGTCAGCGCGGCCACCTCGCGCAGCACGTCGTCCACGAACCGGTAGGTGATGTCCTTGGTGATGCACAGGGAGCTGAAGCCGACGTTGATGCCGGTGTAGAGCGGCGGCGCGACACCGTCGCAGTTCAGCTCCGGGTACGACGACAGGGCGGCGTTGGTGTGACCCGGCATGTCGATCTCCGGGATGACCGTGATGTGCCGTGCGGCGGCGTAGGCGACGAGGTCCTTGTACTGCTCCTGGGTGTAGAAGCCGCCGGGTCCGCCGCCGACCTCGGTGCTGCCGCCGTGCGCGGTGAGGTTCGGCCAGCTCTTGATCTCCAGCCGCCAGCCCTGGTCGTCGGTCAGGTGCAGGTGCAGCCGGTTGATCTTGTAGAGGGCGATCTGGTCGACGTACCGCTTGACCTCGTCGACGGAGAAGAAGTGCCGGGCCACGTCGAGCATCGCGCCCCGGTGGGCGTAGCGCGGGTAGTCCAGCACCCGGCCACCGGGCGCGGTCCACGGCCCGCGCTGCCTGGTCTTCGCCTCCACCTTCGCGGGCAGGATCTGCCGGAACGTCTGCACGCCCGCGAACAGCCCGGCGGCCGTGCGCGCCCGGATCAGCACGCCCCGCCGGGTCACGTCGAGCTGGTAGCCCTCCGCGCCGACCCGGGCGTCCGCGCCGACGAGCAGCAGCGAGATGTGCCGCCCGGACGCGCCGGGCACGACCGGCAGCCGGTAGCCCGTGGACGGGCGCAGCACGCCCGCCAGGAACTCGCCCACCCGCCTCGCCTCGGTCGAACCGGGCTGGGTGTAGATCCTGGTGTCCGCGCCGAGCGTGAACGTCACGCCCGGTCGCGGGGTGGCAGTGACGGGAGCGGGCACGATGTGCTGCAACGGCGTCTCCGGGGCTGCTTGGGCGGGGACCGCCGTGCCGATCGCGCCGAGGAGCAGCAGCGCGACCAGCGCCCGACCGAACCCGCGCCGTCCGGCGCCTTCTGTGGGAAGCACTGACGTCCTCCTGGTCAGCGTGGATCACCGAGCGGCGGCACCGCCACCGTTTCAGCCGCACCGGGAGGTGTCAAGGTCCAGACCAATCACCGCAGCTTCGGCTTGCCGAGACCGCGCCACACGGCCGGGAAGCGGTCCTCGACCCGTTGTGCCGCCGCGGTCTCCAGGCCGTGCAGCACCCCGAACGTGAAGCCGTTCTCCCCGTCGAGCTGCGCCTTGGCGCCCAGCTCGCGCAGCACCGGCCGCGCCACCACGCCGTCCTGGTGCTCGCCCAGCAGCTCCTGCACCGCCTTGACCTCCTTGCGGTACCGCGCGGCCCGCTCCCCGAACGCCGGCTCGACCACCTCCACCGCGTACCGCAGCCGCTTGGCCGCCTTGCGCGCCTCGTGCAGACCGATGTCGTCGTGCGCGTCCTCGGCCCGCTTCGCCAGCCGCCGGTAGGCCCGGTCGACCAGGTCGGGCAACACCTTCGCGGCCTTCTTCCGGCCCGCCGGCGTGAACGGCGGGTCCGCGATCAGCGCGTCCACGGCGTCGAGGAGGGCGAAGTACCGCTCGCCGTCCAGCGCCGCCACGGCCGCCTCGTGCGCGGCGGTCTCCAACGGCGCGAAGTGCCGGGTGAGCTGCGCGGCGACCGGCCCGAGCACCAGCTCCCGGTCCAGCCCGGCGACCCGGTCGGAGAACCTGGCCCGCAGCACCTCCAGGTCGCGGGCCTGCCCGAGCACGCCCGCGAGCCACTTCAGCTCCTCGGTCAGCGCCCGCGTGCGGTCGCGTTCCACGATGG
>NZ_JBFAAX010000499.1:0-4347 GCF_040639995.1 Actinosynnema sp. NPDC023658
CACATGGGTCGAATCGGTCCGCTGTCTGCCCTTGCCCACCACCAAGCCCAGCTCCGTCAGACGCCCCAACAGCATGTCGAGGACCGTCTCCTCCAGGTCGTGAGCGAGCAGGCGATCACGAAAACCCGTGAGCACGGTGAAGTCGAAGCCCGCGTGCGACAACTCCAGCCCCAGCAAGTACTTCCAGTCGATCCGCGACCTGACCGCGTGCGCGGCCTGCCGGTCGGTCAGGTTCTCCGCGAACTGCAACACGCTGACCAAGGCCAACTGCCCAGGCGAAATTCCCGGCCTGCCACGGACGCCGAACGCCGATCTGAAGACCTCGTCGTCGAACAACGGCCCCAACCGATCACGGACGTTCATCGCCAAGCATCCCTTGGGAAACACCGCCCGAGCCACTTGGGCGGTCAACTCAGGGACTTCCGACCACGGCCGTGGTTGCAGCGACACCAACAGCTCCACTCACATGCGGGACAAGACCAACATGGTGATCATGGACCACGACGATCACACCACCATGAAGACCCCGGGAATTGGGCAACAGGGTCATCGACGGGTTCTACAACACCGAACGCATCCAGAAGGACCTCGGCTGGCTCAGCCCCGACGAGTACGAAGCCGCCTGGAAGGCCGCTCAGACCCAGCCAGCTACCATCCCGGCGGCACCGACCGCATCCAGGTAACAACTGCCTCGGGTTATCGAGGGAAGCTTCCGGGTGTACTGCAGTCGATGACGGCGGGCCGATCCCCAGTCGCCCTGACAGGCGCTATCGGAGGTGCGTCGTCCAGTAGTCGATGCCCATGCGTACGGTATGGCTGTGAGGATGATCTTCGCCGAAGACCCGTGTGACGGTGTCGACGAGGGCTGAGAGGTCGGCGACGGCACCACGGGGATCGCCTGTTCGGCCGCGGACGGTGGCCAGGTTGCAGCGAGTGCGCAGCATCTCCGGGTGATCGGCGCCCAGGACGCGCTGCTGGTCGGCGGCGAGCTGCTCGAGTTCGGCAAGCGCCTGGTGGTGTTGACCGGCGTGGACGCGCCACAGGGCCAGGTTGCCCCGAACGGAAAGGGTGTCGGGGTGGTCCGGGCCGAGGATGCGGTGCATGGCGCTGCTGAGCTTCCTGTAGTCGCGGACGGCGCCGCTGGTGTCACCCGCTGCTCCTCTCATGTGGGCGAGGTTGCCGCAGGTGGTCAGGATGTCGGGGTGGTCCGCTTCCAGAACGCGTCGCATGTCGCGTACCAGTGCGCTGAGGTCGACAATCGCGCGGGCGACCTCGCCTGCCTGTCCTCGGTAGCGGGCGAGGTTTCCTCGTGTGGTGAGGGTGTCGGGGTGGTCCGGACCGAGCACTCGCATCTGGTCGTGCAGCAGCCGTTCGAACAAGGCAGCGGCCTCCTCCGGCGCACCGGCCTCGCCACGAGCGCCGGCGATGTTGTTGCGCAGGATGAAAACCTGAGGGTGGTCGGGACCGTGGACCTGTATCGCGGCATCGAGCATCTCTTGTGCATCGGCCGCGGTCTCGGCAGGTTGGCCACGCCGGAACTGGTTGGCCGCGAGATTGCCGATGGCAAGCAGCGTGTGAGGGTGATCCGGCCCCAGCACTCGGCGCATGTGCGGGATCAGCAGCTCGAATTCTTGCGTTGAGCCGTGGAGGTCGCCGGCGCGGGCTCGCCAGAGAGCGATGTTGTTGCGCAGGAGCAGCGTGGTGGGGTGATCGGCTCCCAGGATGCGTTGTGTGCTGGGCAGCAGTTGCATCAGGTCGGCGAGCGCACCGGCCGGGTCGCCTGCTTCTCCCCGCAAGTGGGCGAGATTGTTGCGCAGTCCCAGGACCTCGGGGTGATCGGTACCCACCTGAGCGATTCGGTCCGACAGGAGCTGTCGCAGTTCTTCGACCGCTCGAGCTGGTTGCCCGGCAGACGAGCGAGCTCGTCCCAGGTCGCTGCGCAGTGTGCTGGTCAGTGGATGATCGACTCCCAGTCGCCGTGTCAGGATCTCGTGCAGCTCCTCCAGTTCAGCGATGGCCGCGGGGAGAGCACCGGTCTCGAGCCTGGCCCTGGCGCGGTCGCGCCGGGTGCGCAAGGTGTCGATGTGCTCGGCCCCCAGTCTTTGCTCCTGTGCGGCGATCGCATGTTCCAGTTCGGCCAGAGCGCCGGTGGCGTCCCCCGCTTGGTTACGAGACGAGGCGAGGTGAGCACGGATGGCGAATGTGTAGGGGTGGTCTGCACCCCAGGTCTGTATGGCGTCTTGGAGCAGTTGCTCGAACTTCCGTACCGAGGCGGCAGGACTGACTACCTCGCTCTCAGCGACAGCAAGGTTACTGCGAGCGGTGAAGGTGCTGGGATGCGTGGGGCCCAGTACGTGAAGTGCGTCGGCCAGCAGTTCCCGCAGTTCGCGGATCGCGGTAGTGGTGTCGCCTGCCTTGTGGCGGGCTTGAGCCAGGTTGCCTCGGGTGGTCAGTGTCGACGGGTGGTCCGGACCCAGAACCGCCCGCATGCGCTCGACGACATCGGTGAGCTCACCGACAGCGGCGGGAATGCCCAAGCGGCTCATCAGCATCGCGCGGTTTGTTCTGGTCTCCAGTGTGCGCGGGTGGTCTGGGCCCAAGAGGCGCTGTAGTGGTTCGAGCAGGCTGTCGAGTTCTTCCAGTGCTCCGCGGACGTCTTCGGTGTCGGCGCGCGCCAGGGCGAAGTTGTTGCGCAGCATCAGGACGTCGGGATGGTGGCGCCCACATACTCGTGTCATGTCCGTGAGCAGACTCTCGAACTCGGCCGCCGCAGTGGTCCACTGCCCGGTCCCGGCCAGCGCCCCGGCGAGGTTGCCCCGTGCCCGCACCGTGTCGGGATGATCTCGGCCGAGAACGCGCTGCTTGTCGGCGACCACGCTCCGGAGTTCCTCGACCGCTTCGGCATGCCTGCCGGATTTGGACAGCACCAAAGCCAGGTTGTTGCGTGCGCTGAGCACATCGGGATGATCGGCTCCCATGTACAGCACGGCATCGTCGCGCAGCTGTTCGTGGTAGGACAGGGCTGCTGGCAACAGCCCGACGTCGCTGAGGCTCGATCCCGCGCGGAACAACACGGGATGTCCGTCGGGGCGCCACAGGTGATAGCCCGCGTGGGTACGGACGGACGCGGTGTTGGACCGCAGGCTCAACGCCAGCTCGGGATCGTTCTGCACCTCTGGCCAGGCTTCGGCCAGCGCGTCGGCCACGGTGCGGGTGATCTCCTCCAGGGCCGCGGAGGAGTCGTCCTCGCGTGTTGCCCGTTGCACCAAGCGGTGGGTGCGCACGGCGCGGGCGTCCGTCATCGCCGTAACGGTGGCCAGGCTCAGCCGCTGGAGGCACCCCAGTGCCCGGCGCACATCCTCGATCTCGATGGTGCGTCCAAGCCGTTCGGTGAGGTAGGCGCATACCGATCGGGTGTCGAACACCGTTGCCGGAGCTCCTGCGGGATCGAGCACCGAGGCAAGTCCGAGTACCGGTCGCGCCACGCCGACGGGTGCGAGCCGGTCGGCCAGCACCATCGACAGCGACCACGTCGCGGCCAAGGTGAGGCGATGGTCGTCAGGCAGCGCTTCCTCTTCCGGCACTAGGTCGACCAGCCGCTTGCGGCGATCGGCCAGCAAGCGCCGGTAGTCGGCGCACGACAACAGCGGATCATCCGCGATGTAGGCCGAAGCCTGCGCCAGGGCCAACGGCAGATGACCGAGATCCGCAGCCAGCGCCCGCAGATCGGCGAGCACCTCATCGCCACCCGCGAGACCCGACAGCTTCTCCCGCAGGTAGGACACCGACTCCGCTTCGCTGAACACACCAACCTCGACCAGCCGACGCTGGTCTCCGGCCAAGGCGGCATCCCGTCGCCTGGTGGTGACCACCACCTGTCCCGATGCCCCGGTGGGTGGCCACAGCCCACGCAGATCGCCCGGTGTGAGCAGGTCGTCCAGCACGATCAGCCACCGTTTCCCGGTGGTGGCGCACCACTGCATCAGACGACGTACGGCCGAGTCGGTGTCGGGGTCGTCCACGCCTGTCACCGACGATGACAACAGCGCGTAGGCCGAGACGATCGCGTCACGGGAACCTGCGTCGATCCACGCCACCAGGTCGAACTCGCCTATGTCCCACGATGACTTGGCGTAGTCGGCGGCGAGTTGGGTCTTACCGACCCCGCCCATCCCCGTGACCACCGTCGTACGGGTGGCGTTCGGCAGCCAGCGGTCACCGTCCTCGCTGCGGGGCTGAGCGAGCAGGGCGTCCGTGCGCGGACGCAAGCAGCTGGCCCGCGGAGGGATCGAGCCGAATAGGTAAGGCCACTCCACCGGCGGCCGTGGCGGCTGATGGAGGTGCACA
>NZ_JBFAAX010000500.1:0-4346 GCF_040639995.1 Actinosynnema sp. NPDC023658
GCTCCTCCAGGCCGAGGCGCCGCAGTCCGGCGCGCACGTCGACCAGCCACAGCCGGTGCAGCGACCGGTCGCGGACGAGCAGCCACACCTGGAGCGCCAGGTTCTGCACGGCCTCCCGGTCGAGCCCGGCGTGCCCGTCGAGCAGCCGGGCGAACGAGCCGTCGCGCTCGGCGGCCAGGATGCCCTCCGCGTTGGTGGCGACCTGGTGCGGCACGTCCACCGGTGACGGCTCCCCCACCGCGTCGAGCACCGCCCACGACCCCGCGGTGAGCGCGAGCGCCACGTCGCCCAGGCCGACCTTGACCGTCAACGGCGTGGCGCGGCCGTAGGGGGTGGCGTTGTCGTACGGGTCCACCACGTGCAGCACCGGTTCCCGCGACTCGCCCAGCGGGTCGATGCCCTCGACGACGAACCCGTGCGCCATGTGCTCGTTGCGGTGGTAGGGCAGCCACGGCATGTGGAAGGCGTCGCCCACCACCGACACGGCCCGACCGGCGTCCAGCTCCGCGTGCCACGCCCGCACGGCCGCGGCGTCGTCGCCGCGGATCTCCCGCCGGCGCGGCGCGAACCCGGTGCGCGTGGCCAGGCCGGCGGCCTGGTCTCCGGAGGGCAGGTTCAGCCGCGGCGGACCGTCCGTGTCCTCCACCAGGCAGAACTTCCAGCGCGCCGCGAACGGCGTGCGGACGTCGTCCACCCCGGCCTGCGCCAACAGCAGCGCGAGGTCGTCGGACACGCAGTCCAGCAACGCCGAGTCGACTCGGTTCAACAATGCCGCGCAGGGCGCGAAGGCGTGCGAGTGGGCAATGGCCACCACGGATGTCCCCCTTGACGAAGAACGGGCGAATTTTCCGGTGCACCCAGGACGAGAAGGCACCACAATGAACTGGACAGCGTCGTTCCCGAACCTCGGACCCAAGTTTCCCCAGATCGTCGGCGACCAACCGCAGACTGTTCGACGGTGTTCGCCCCCGGACTTCACCTGTCCGACCGACATCTCATTCGTACTGCTGGTCCCGGGACCGCGCAACTGCGGAGAAGTGCGGCGAGCTGCGCCGACGGGGTCGCTTCGACCAGCAGAGGAGGGGTCCCGGCGAGTTAAACGAGGCCAGTCGGGGCAACCGGCCAACCAGCCGGGGGGAGCGGTCTTGAGCCGGACGTACGAGCGCCACCGGAGAATTGACCCGGTGGGGTTAACAGTTATCCACACTCCTATTCGGACGTTCGATTTCCGGATACTTCACGCGTGCAGTTGTGAACCGGACGACGATCTGCTTCCGTGGGCTTCACGGTTTTTATCGCACAGTCCGGACGGAGCCATGATCGAATCCTTTGTGCAGAACGCGCGTCGGGCCGCCGACGCCGCGCCCCCGGTGACCGACCCGGCGTACCCGTTGTTCGCGGCGGCGGTCCGGCGACGCCTGGTCGAGCGCTGGGACGAGGTGCTCGCCGTCAACGAGGAGGACGTGCGGGCCGCCCTCGACGCGGGGCACCCGTCCGCGATGGTCGACCGGATGAGGCTGACCGCCGCGCACCGCGACGCGATCGTCGAGCTGACCCGGCGGGTCCGGGAGGACCTGCCTCAGGTGACCGCGCCGGGTCCGGAGGTGCGGGGCGTCGGCCGCAGCCGGGCGCACCTGGTGGCCCGGCCGCTGGGCGTGCTGCTCATGGTCTACGAGTCGCGCCCCATGGTGACGCTGGACAGCGCCGTGCTCGCGGTGTGCACGGGCAACGCCGTGCTGCTGCGCGGTGGCAGCGAGTGCCGCCGGTGCAACGCCGTGCTGGCCGAGGTCGTCACGGCGGCGTTGCGGGACTCCGGCCTGCCCGAGCACCTGGCCCAGGTGCTGCTGGACACCGACCGCGCGCAGCTGCGCGAGCTGATGAAGCGCGACGACGAGATCGACGTGCTGCTGCCGCGCGGCGGCGCGGGCCTGGTGTCCTACTGCCGCACCGCGTCCCGCATCCCGGTGATCGCGGGCGGCGCGGGCGTCAACCACCTGTACGCGCACTCCTCCGCCGACCCCGGCGAAGCCGTCCGCCTGGTCCTGGACAGCAAGCTGCCCGACCCTGCGGGCTGCACGGCGCTGGAGATGCTGCTGCTGGACGAGGCGGTGGCCGACGACTTCTTCACCGCGCTGGGCGGCCACCTGGACGAGCCCGACGTGCGGCAGCTCGCGCTGCGCACCCCCGCCGAGGTGGCGAAGCGGCTGCCCGACGACGTGACGCGGGCGCTGGAGGTGCGGGAGCTGGCGGACAACGACGACGGCCGGGAGTTCCTGGACACCACGCTCGGCGTCCGCGTCGTGTCCGGTGTGGACGAAGCGGTGCGGCACGTGCGGCGCTTCGGCACCGGGCACACCGAGGGCATCGTGGCGCGCTCGGCGGAGGCGGTCGGGCACTTCACCACCCGGGTCGACGCGGCGGCCGTCGTCGTCAACGGCTCGCTGCGGCTGCACGACGGACCCACGATGGGGACGGGACCGGAGATCGCGATCAGCACCGGCCGGCTGCACGTGCGCGGCCCGGTCGGCCTGGCCGCCCTGCTCACCAGGAGCTGGGTGGTCGACGGCGGTGGGACCACCCGGTTCCGCCGGGACGGCGTGGCACGGGAGGACCGATGACTGCGGTGGACGCGAACGGGCGCGACGAGGTCGGCGCGGCGGTGAAGAGGATGGTGGTCGCGGAGTCGCGGCTGACCATCGACCCGGCGACCGTGGACGACACCGAGCCGCTCAACGGCGAGGTGCTGCGGGTGACGTCGGTCGGCTTCCTGTCCATGCTGATCCGGCTGGAGGACGAGCTGGGCGTGACGCTGCCGGACGACCTGTTCGCCGGTCGCACCTTCCGCACGGTGGCCGACCTGGTGGACGTGGTCGCGCCGACCTACGCCGACCAGAGGGCCGGATGAGCGCGCCCGGGAGCGCGGCGGACACGCCCCAGAGCCGGCTGAGCGCACCGGGAAGCCGCGTGAGCGCACCCGCGGCACCGGAGGAGGTCGCCACGCGGGCGTTGAGCTGCTACACCGCCAACCTCGCCCGCTACCTGCTGCGCGACGACCCGGGCGCGCTGGACGCGATCGCCCGCTCGGTGCGCCTGGCCGTGCGGACCGAGCTGCCCGGTGACGCGCTCGCCGTGTCGCACCACCGCGTTCCGCTGCACGGACTGCCGCGGGACGGCGTGCTGGAGCACGCCTCGGCGGGGACGGCGGACGCCGCCCTGGCCGGTGTGGCCGACGAGCTGTGGCGGCACGGGCAGGTGCTGGTCGCGGCCTCCAGCGCCGCGCTGCCGTGGTCGATCGCCCGGCCCGAGGACAGCGCGCCGCACCTGCTGCTCGTGGACGGCCACGGGCCCGACGGGTGGCACGTGGTGGACGACTTCTCGGCCCTGCTGCCGGAAGGGCGGCAGGACCCGTTCGACGGCTGGGTCACCGACTCCGCGCTGCTCGTCGCGATGGCCCCGGTCGACTCGCCCCGGCCCGAGCACCGGTTGCGCGACGAGCACCTGTTCGGCGTGCCCGTGCCGCCACCACCCGCCGACACCTACCGGTGGTTCACGCTCGGCCCCGGCGGCGGGACCGGGTCCGGTCTGCCCGACGGCTGGCGGGTCGGCGCGGACGCGATCCGGGCGCTCGGTGACTTCTGGAGCGGCCTGGGCGAGCACCCCGACCGCGCCCGGTTCCTGGACGACGTGTGGGCCGCCTCGCAGCACCACGTGTTCCGCTACGCGCGGCTGCTGCACACCCGGCGTCCGTCCGACCGGGACGCCGAGGCGTTCCTCGCCGCCTCCGCCGCGTGGCGGGACCTGCCGATGGCGCTGCACTTCGCGGTGCGGTCCGCCGCACGCGGCCGGTCGCGGCCCGCGGTGGTCCGGACGACCTTCGACCACCTGCTCGCGGTCGAAGCCGGGGCGCGGCGGCCGGCCGAGCGCTACGGCTACCCTTCGACCACATGACGGTCACTTTGTGGATGCGCAGCGAGGTGCGCCCGACCGAGCGCCGCGCGCCGATCACCCCCGCCGACGCCGCACTCCTGGTGCGCGACGGCTTCAGCGTGACCGTCGAGGAGTCCGCGCAACGCGTGCACCCGATCGAGGACTACGCCGCGGCGGGCTGCGCCGTGGTCGAGGCGGGCGGTTGGGTCGACGCGCCCGACGACGCGGTGGTCGTCGGGCTGAAGGAGCTGCCCGACGAACCCGCCGCGCTGCGGCACCGGCACGTGTTCTTCGGCCACGCCTACAAGCAGCAGGAAGGTGCGGACCGGCTGCTGCGCCGGTTCGTCGAGGGCGGCGGCGCGCTGCTCGACCTGGAGTACCTGACCGACGACTCGGGCCGGCGGCTGGCGGCGTTCGGC
>NZ_JBFAAX010000501.1:0-4339 GCF_040639995.1 Actinosynnema sp. NPDC023658
GGCCCGCGCACGCGCGCGGCGCCGGAACCGCAGGGGACCGGCGCCGCTCGCGTGGGTGGTGTGCTACTGGTTCGTGACCTCGGACTTGACCTGCTGACCCGACTCGCGGGCGTGCTGGCCGACCTCCTGGGCCGAGCCCTTCGCGTGCTCCACGGTCGTCTGCGTGGCTTCCTGGGCGACCTGCTTGACCTGCTCGGCGGCCTCACCGACGACGGTGCTCGCGTCTTCCTTCAGCTTCTGCGCGGACTCGGTGAGGGCTTCCTTCACCGGCTCGATGGCACCGCCGGCGCGTTCACCGAGCTGGCGGACGGCGTCCTGCTCCGCCCGTGTGGCCGGGATCAGCGTCGCGACCAGCGCGCCGGCGCCGAACGCGATCAGGCCGGCCGCCAACGGGTTGCCCCGGGCCTGCTGCCGCGCCTGCTGCGGCGCGTTCTGCACGGCGTGGGCGGCCTCCTGGGCCTTCTCCCCGACCGCGGCCGCGGCCTGCTGCGCCTTGTCACCGACGGTCGAGGCGGCACCCTGGGCCTTCTCACCGACGGTGGAAGCCATGCCCGCCGTCCGGTCCTGCACCGTCGACGCGGTCTCCGGAACCGTGCCCATCACTCGCTCCTTCAACGTGCTCATGCGGTTGCGGACGCGGTCCACGCGGCGCTGCGCGATGTTGCGCGGCCTGGTGTGGTCGACGATCCGGTTCGCGTCGGCCACCAGCTCGGCGCGGGTGCGGTCGATGTCGTGCCTTATTTGGTCGGGTGACGGGCCCATTCCGCGTCCTCCTTCAGGGTCTCGATGGTGCGTTCCGGCTTGGGGTTCACCTTGCGCAGCCGCGAACGGCCCGCGGAGAAGAGGGCGAACCCGGCGATGCCCCACAGCACGGCGACGACGAGCGTCGCCCAGCCCAGCCCCATGAACGTGGCCAGGCCGAACGCGAGGGCGAGGGACAGCAGGACCGCGGTCATGTACCCCGCGAACCCGGCCGCGCCCAGCATCCCGGCCGCCTTGCCCGCCTTGGTGGCCTCCTGCCTGATCTCGGCCTTGGCGAGTTCGAGCTCCTGGCGCATCAACCGCGACAGGTCCTCGGTCAGCTCACCGATGAGTTGCCCGAGCGACGCCTGGTCCTCGGTGGTCCCGGCCGTCGGCACGCGGGTCTCCGGCACGTGGACCTCCGTCACCCGGTCAGCGCTGGACATACGGCGCTCCCTCCGGCTGGTAGGGGGCGCGCGGGGCCGGGGTCGGGTCGGCCGGGATCTGCGGCGCCAACGTGCCGTACTCGGACGGCGTCGTCGTCGTGCCGTACTCCGGCGAGGTGCCGTACTCGGTCGACGTGCCGTACTCCGGCGGGGTCGACGCGTACGTCGGCACGGCGGTCGGCGTGGTCACCGGCGTCGTCGGCGTCTGGTCGGTGTAGCCGTGCTGCGGCGACGGCGACGACTGGGCGGACTGCGACTGGTAGGGCGCGTTCAGGCTCTTCGCGGCGCGGGCGACCAGGAAACCGGCGACGGCCGCACCGATCAGGAACGTGCCCGGCTTGCGCCTGGCGAAGTCCTGGGCGGTGTCCAGCAGGCCCCGCGCACCGCGTTCGTCGAGGTACCGGGCGGCCTGCCGACCGGCGTCGGACACCTGCCGCAACGTGCCCGCGGTCAGCGAGTCGGGGCCGGAGTTCTCGGCCATCGAGCCCAGCTCGTCCGCGATGCGGTCGATCTGCCGGGACACCTTGCGCGCCTGCTCCTCGGCTTCGGTCGCGACGCGTTCCCGCATGTCGCGCACCACGTGCTTGGCCTGGCCCGTCGCCTCCTGGGCGACCTGGCCGACCTGTTCACGCGCGGTGGCACCCACCTCTCCGGCGGCTTGCCTGGCGTGCTGCGCCACGGCCGTGCCTTCCTGCCCGGCGGTCTCGCGGACCGCGCTCACCTGGTTCTCGTCCACGACGGACTCCTCACGGTCGGCGTGTTCTCGCCTACCGACCTACCCCCGTAGCGCGCGCCTAACCGCCTTCGCAACAACAACTGTCCGGACACCCCGCGGGGCGGCCCGCCGGTCGGTGGAAAGGCGGAGGAATGTGCGACGACCCCGCGGCCGGTGTCGGCCGCGGGGTCGCCCTCGCTTTTCGTGGTGGTCCGGTCAGTCGGTCAGAACGAGAAAACCGTGCCGGTCTCCTGCTCCATCACGCACCGGTTCGGGAATTGCTCGACGTACTGCACCGGCTCGCCGCGCCACGATCCGATAGCCATCGCGGTCACCGGCGCGTACTCGAAGGTGCAGAACTGCGGTTCGCTACCGCTCAACTGCGTGAAATCGCCGCCGGCGGCCTCGATCTGGCCGCACGCGGCCTGTGCCATCCGGTGCTCGCCCGACGCCGGGTCGCAGGTCAGTCGAGTGCTGTCGACCCCGGCTCCCTGCTGGTAGACCGCCAGCACGAGATCGGTCTCCGGCGGTGCGGCGGACGCCGTGCCCGCACCGATCAGCGGGGCGGCCAACAGGCCGGAGGCGAACAAGGACGCCATGAGGGTTCGTGTTCGTCGCATGGCGGTGGGGTGACCCGATCGAGCGGGTCGTATTCGAGCGGATTCGCATCTCACCGGGATGTCGTAATCTGTGAATTAACGTTTCCAGTTCACCCCGAATTGCTCACCAGGTGGGTCGGGCGGTGATCCCGCCGTCCACGACCAGGTCATTTCCGGTGATCCACGACGCCATCGGGGAGGCGAGGAAAACGCAGGCGTCACCAACGTCCCCGGGTCGGCCAAGCCTGCCCAGCGGCGCGGCCCGCGTCCACCGGTCGACCCCGTCCGGCCAGTCCTCGGCCAATCCCGGCCGGTCGATCAGGCCGGGCGAGACGGTGTTCACCCGGATCCCGCGCGGCCCGTATTCGAGCGCGGCCGATCGGGCGTGCATGAGCAGGGCGGCCTTGGACGCGCTGTAGTGCGCGTGGCCCGCGGCGGGGTGCGTGCCCTCGATCGAGGCGACGTGGGTGACCGACCCTCCCTCGCCCAGCACCTCCGCCGCCGCCTGGGTGCAGGAGAACGCACCGGTGAGGTTCACGTCGACCACCGCGCGCCACTGCGCGGCCGTCATGCCCGCGAGATCCTGCACCGGCTGCACGCCCGCGTTGTTGACCACGGCGTCCAGTCGCCCGCCCCACTCGGCCGCCGCGCGCACGAGCCGGTGGCAGGCGGCCTCGTCGGACAGGTCGGCCCGCAGTCCGGTCGCCCGTCCACCGACCGCGGCGATCTCCGCCACGACGTGATCCAGGTCACCTCGATGGCCGTGCGCGACCACTGCCGCCCCGGCCTCCGCGAACCGCAGGGCGATGCCGCGCCCGATGAGGCCGCTGGCCCCGGTGACGAGTGCGACCGTGCCCGCGAGAAGTGCTGTCACGGGCACGGAGAGTAGTGCCACGGGACCGGCCACGGCACTGTGCACGCCGGCGCGGCGGGTGGAGTCGAACCGTTCGCGATGCTCCGCGGTCCGGTCAGACCGGCACGAGGGGGCTGTGGGTTTCGGCGGGCAGCTCCACCCGGATCTCGTCGCCGGGGCGCACCTCGCCGCCCACCAGGACGACGGACATGATGCCCGCCCGGCGGACGACGTTGCCGTGCTCGTCACGACCGACGACCTGCTTGAGCAGCCCGTCCTGGAACGCCTCGATCTGCGGGCACGGGTTGCGCAGGCCCGTCACCTCGACCACGGCGTGCGGGCCGAGGTGCAGGCGCGTGCCCGTCGGCAGGGCCAGCAGGTCGACGCCGCGCGTGGTCACGTTCTCACCGAGCGCGCCCGGCGTGACGTCGAAACCGGAGGCGACCAGCTCGTCGTGCAGCTCGGCGTGCATCAGGTGGACCTGGCGCAGGTTCGGCTGAGTGGGGTCGCGCCGCACGCGCGACCGGTGCTTCACCGTGACGCCCTGGTGGACGTCGCCCTCGACACCGAGACCGGCCACCAGCGTGATCGCGTCCTGGTTCGGCTTCGTGAACGTGTAGTCCCCGCTGCGGCTCACGGCCTCGACCATCCCCATGGGGCAAGACCCTACCGAAGTAAGACTTCGGGGCGCTCCGGCGATATGAAGGGTGCACACATTCTGGGGACGATGGTGATTGATCATGGATGACGAGCTGAACCACCGGGCACGTGCGGTGTTGCGGGCGATCGCGGCCGGACGCGCCGAGGTGACCCGCAGCAGCGAACCGGACCTGAAGGTCGACGGCCTGCTGTGCAGCGACCAGCTGACCGCCCGCGAGCTGGCGCACGCCGGACTGCTCCGCCCGGCGCCACGAGCCGCCTCGGGCCCGTGGGTGCCGGCCGAGCTGACGTCCGCCGGTCGCGCCGTACTGGCCTGACCCACACC
>NZ_JBFAAX010000502.1:0-1977 GCF_040639995.1 Actinosynnema sp. NPDC023658
GCCACCCCCAACCGGGGGGAGTGGGCGGACATGTCCCGCAACCACAACGCACCCCCCGCGGCCCGGAGGGGGGGCCGGCCTCCCCCCCCCACCCGCCCCAGCCCCAGCGTCCGCGCGCCCGCGGACCGGGTCGGTGTCCGCCCGGACAGGGTGGGCGCGGAGGTCCGGTACACGGCTAGCGGTCCATTTCCGCGGCGACGAAGTCGGCCAGCGAGCGGACCGTCTCGAAGTGCGCCATCTCCAGGTTGTCGGTGTCGAACTCGACCTCCAGCGCCTCCTCCAGCTGCATCAGCAGCTCGAAGACGCCGGTCGAGTCGAGGCCGAGCTCGTCGAACAGGCGCGACTGCTCGGTCAGGTCGGGCAGCTCGTAGTCCAGCACCTGGGCCAGGACGGCGGTGATGGCGCCGACGATCCGCTCGCGCGGGGCGACGGTGGTGGATTCGCTCATGATGCGGTTCCTTCGGTGATGGCCGTGGCGGCGGCGCGGTCGGGGAGGTGTTGGTGGCGCAGCAGGTCCTCGGTCTCGTCACGGGAGCGCACGAGGTGCGCGCGCCCGCCGTGGACGAGCACTTCCGCCGGGTAGCCGTGGCTGAGGAACAGCACCGGCGAGGCCGTCGGGCCGTACGCGCCGGAGCGCTGCACGCCGACGAGGTCGCCGGGCCGCACGGGCGGCAGCTCGACCTTCTTGCCGAGGGTGTCGTTGGGGGTGCACAGCGGGCCGGTGACGTGCCAGCTCTCGGTGGCGGGCTCGTCGTACCGGTTGAGCACGCGCATGGGGAAGTTCCGCTTGACGAACGACCCGATGCCGACCGCCGCCATGTGGTGGTTCGTGCCGCCGTCCGCGACCGCGAACCGCTCCCCCATCGACTCCTTCACGTACCGCACGCGCACGACGTACGTGCCGGACGTGGCGGTGAGGTAGCGGCCGAGCTCCATCACCAGCCGCGTGCCGGGGTGCCGGTCCGCGAACCCGGAGATGATCGGGTTGACGCGGGCGGCGAGCAGTTCGAGGTCGAGGTCGCGCTCGCCGTCGAAGTAGGCCACGCCGAGGCCGCCGCCGATGTCGACCAGCTCCAGCGCGATGCCCAGGTGCCCGGCCAACCGGTCGGCCAGCTCGAAGATGCGCTCGGTGTTCTCCGCGACGGCTTCCTCGGACAGGATGCGGGTGCCCATGTAGACCTGCACGCCCATGAACCGGACGTTCGGGTGCCGCGCGACCAGGTCGTCGGTGGCGAACAGCTGCGGCTCGTCGATGCCGAACTGGCGCGGCTTGCCGCCCATGGTCAGGCCGGAGCCCTTGACCGAGAAGGTCGGGTTGACGCGCAGCGCGACCGGGGCGCGCAGCCCGCGCAGCCGGGCGAACTCGTCGATCAGGGCGAGTTCCCCGAACGACTCGCACACGATCGCGTAGACGCCCTCGTCCAGGCAGGCGGCCAGTTCCTCGGCGCTCTTGCCCGGTCCGAGGAAGATGATGTCGGCCGGGTCGACGCCCGCGCGGCGCGCGGTGACCAGCTCCACCATCGACGACACCTCGGCGCGCGCGCCGCGGGCGTGCAGCACGGACAGCACGCCGATGTTGGGGTTGGACTTGAGGGAGAAGAAGAACTCCAGCCGCGGGTCCAGCAGCTGCTTGAGCCCGTCCACCCGGGATTCGAGCTCCTCGCCGTCGTACAGGTACAGCGGTGTGCCGTACCGCTCGGCGATCTCGGTGATCCCGATGCCTTGGACCTCGAACTCAGCGCTCACGGTCGCGCCTCCAATCGGGCGGTGATGTCGTCGTCCACGGCGCGCAGCCGGTCGTCCGACGACGCGATCAGCAGGCCGTACAGCCGCCCGTCGAACGCCGAGTCGGTGCGGTGGCCCGCGTTGACGGTGGCGAAGTTGTTGACCAGCAGGCCGGTGCCGGAGGCCCGGTCGAACAGCAGGCCGCGCAGCAGGTCGCGGACCTCCGCGAACGGCAGCCTGCGCCGCAGCCGC
>NZ_JBFAAX010000502.1:1987-4338 GCF_040639995.1 Actinosynnema sp. NPDC023658
GCACGGGGTAGTGCCTGGCCAGCGCGACCTGCCCGGCGCCGACGAACCGCTCCTGCACGCGGGCCTGGTAGGTGGACATGTTGTTGCGGGCGTTGATCTCGACGACCGGGTAGAGGCCGTCGTCGGGGTCGACCATCGCGTCCACGCCGACCACGCCGAAGTAGCCGTCGGCGGCGAGCTTCTTGCCCAGCCGGTGCGCGGTGTCGGTCAGCTCCGCGACCTGGCCGGGGCTCAGCCTGGCGGGCATCCGGTGGCCCTTGTGGACGCCGCCCTCGGTGAGCAGCTCCTTGACGAAGTCGAACCGGACGTCGCCGTCGCGGGCCACGGTGAACTGGTAGTTGAGGTCGGCGCGCTTGGCGACCCACTCCTCGACCACGAACGCGAGCCGGGGCTGCCCGGTCTTCTCGACGTGCTTGGCAACCATGCCGAGCAGCCGGTCGACCCGGCGTTCGCTCTCCAGCACCGCGATGCCCTTGCCGGAGACGCCCAGCGCCTCCTTGACCACGACCTTGCGGCCCTGCGCGACGAGCGGGCGGGCCCGGTCGAACGCCTCGCGCAGCTCGTCCACGGTCTCGCAGGCCCAGCCGGTGGGTTGGCGCAGGCCGAGCTCGTCCGCGGCGCGTCGGCTGTAGACCTTGCTGTTGACCGCCTTGCACGTGGTGGCGTCCGGTGCGGCGAGCTCCATGCCGGTGTGCTCGGCCAGGGCCACTTCCAGGTCGGACACGCCGTGGGCGGTGAGCCGCACGCCCTGCCGGGCGAGCCCGGCCAGGACCTCGACGGTGGCCGGGTCCGCGAGGGCGTCGGCGGTGACCGTGCGGCGGGGGTCGGAGTCCGCCACCACGTGCACGGTCGGCAGGTCGATGCCCAGCTCGGTGAGGTAGGCCAGGTAGACCGGGTCGGGCGCGGACTTGAGCACCACGTGGTCGGAGCCGCTCGCCAGCAGGAGCGCGAACTCGTCCATGTGGTTGACCACGGCCGCGCCGCTGTCGGCGGACAGCCGGGGCAGCGTGTGCTCACCGAGCGCCCACCGCTCCTCGACCTCGAAGTTGCCGAGGAACGCGAGCGGCGCGTCGGGCGTGCCGAGCAGCGCGGTCTTGAGCCTGCGGGTGAAGTCCAGTTCGTCCATGTCTGCGCTCCGGGACATCTCAGTGCTCCAGGACCATCGCGGCGAACGTCTGCCCGAGGCCGGCGGCGGTCATCAGGTACTTGTCGCCGGGCTTGAGCAGGCCGAGCTCGGTCACCGTCTGGTAGTTGATGAACGGGTCGGCGCAGAAGCAGTGGCCGGTGGCGGCGAGGTTGTCCAGGAAGAACCGGTCGTTGGGCAGGCCCAGGTTCTTCGCCGCGACCGTCCACGACACGCGGTTGACGTTGTGCGGCAGCACGAGGTCGATGTCCGCGACGCCGATGCCGGCTTCCCCGGCGGCCGCGCCGACGACCTCGGCCAGCGCGTCCTGGTAGATGCGGCGCGCGTCCTTGGCGATCTCGGGGGTCAGGTCGATCACGCCGTCGTCGCGGCCGTGGATGCGGCTGGCGTAGCCGCGCACGTGGTCGCGGTCGCCGTCGGCGGCCACCAGGATCGCGGCCATGCCCTCGCCCATGATGGAGGTGTCGCGCACCCACTGGGTGAACGGCGTGAACGTCTTGTCGCCGGCCAGGATCAGCGCCAGCGCGTCGGGGTCGCCGTCGGCGGCCAGCAGCGTGCCGGCCACGTCCATGGCGAGCAGCCCGGTGGCGCAACCGTGGTCGGCCACCGCGAGCGTCCTGGCGTGCTGGAGGTTGAGCGCCTCGCGGACCTCGTGCAGGGGGTTGACCGGGTAGGGCGCGGTGGTGCGCATGCCCTTCGCGCGGATGAGGTAGCGGACGCGCTCCTCCTGGCCGCGCAGCCCGTCGAGCTTCTCCGCCGCCGCGATCAGCAGTTGCGCCTCGGACAGGTCGGACTTGCAGATCCGGTCCAGGCCGTAGAGCCGGGTGAACCGGCGCACCTGCTGCTCGTCGAGGCCCAGCGGCTCCTGCAGGTCCGCGACGGCCACCGTCTCCGGCAGGTGACTCGAGACCGCCACCAACGCCGTCATGTGCGTCCTCCTCGCTCGCCCTGGTCCGTTGCCGGATCAAGGTTCGCAAGGCCCACTGACACCGTGCTGACACCCGGCTGACCACCGCGAGAGTCCTACCCCCACACCGCGAGAGTCCTACGTTCAGCGCGCGAGAGTCCTACGTTCACAGCACCTGAGTTCAACGCTCGCGGCGAACGGCGTTAGGTGTGAGCGTTGAACTCACGGGTCACGAACGTAGGACTCTCGGCGCGCGAATGTAGGACTCTCGCGGAGGGGGTAGAGGGGGGTTGACGTAGG
>NZ_JBFAAX010000503.1:0-4338 GCF_040639995.1 Actinosynnema sp. NPDC023658
GGTTGAGCTGGACCAGCGTGCGCGGCTTGCCACCCGTCGGCGCACCACGGCCCGCCTCGACCACCAGGCCGTCGCCCAGGAGGTCGCGCACGACCTCCGAGATCGTCGCGCCGGTGAGGCCGGTGGCCGTCGCGAGCTCCACCCGGCTGATCGAGCGCGCCGCCCTGATGACGTCCAGGACCAGGCCACGCGTCTTGGGCCGGTTCGCCCAGACCGGGCTTCTCGCCACGGTTCCTCCTCGGCTCCACTGCTTCGCCAGGCTACTTTACCGACCACGCTCGCCGGACCGCCTCCGACCACAACTCGCCAGAGACCGGGTCCACCAGCACCTATCCGTATCGTAGGGAAGTTGACAAAGCCCGTGGAGCCTCCGCTGCGGCAGTGACCGGTCGCGGTGGCGGGCGCGGGCGAGGAGTGGCGAACGGCTGCACCGACGACGGCGCCTCACGTAGGCTGCCGCTCGGGTCGGGGGACCCGTGGAGTGGAGATTCCGTGTTCCGATCCGTGCGCGGCCTTGGGGTCGCGTTCTCCGTGCTGGCCGTGTTGACCGCCCTGTCCGACCTGGTCATGGCCGGGTGGGTGTGGCACCTGCTCGACGTGCTGCAGGACTACACCGACGACCGGATCGGGGATGCGGAGTTCAACCGCACGCTCACCGCGACCGGCGTCCTCGACCTGGGCGGCGCGGTCGCGTACCTCGCCGCGGGCGTGGTGTTCGTGATGTGGACGTGGCACGTCCGCTCCAACGCCGACCTCGTCGCGCCGCACACCCACCACCGGCACGCCAAGCGCTGGGCCATCTGGGGTTGGCTGCCGATCATCAACTTCTGGATCCCGCGCCGGGTGGTGGCGGACGTCTGGCAGGTCAGCCGGCCCCGCCACGAGGCCGAGCGCGGCCTGACCGAGATCAACTGGTGGTGGGGGCTGTTCATCGCCTACCAGGTGATCGACCGGATCACGGACCGGATGGTGGCCCGCAGCGAGACCGCGGACGACCTCGCCACCGGTGGGGCGTTGCTCTTGGTGGTGGCCGCGCTCTCGGTGGCCTCCGCGACGTTCGCCGTGATCGTCGTGCGGCGGATCACCGCCTGGCAGTCCGCGCCCGGCTTCGTCACGCCGCACCAGGCGCCGATGCCCGTCCAGTGGGCCCCGGTCGACGCGCCGCCGCCGCCCACTCCCCCGGTCGCACCGCCCGCCCACGACCCGCGGACGCAGCGCCCGGATAAGCAGTCCGGTCAGCCGACCCGACGACGGCAGCGGTCACCGAACCCACGGGCGCGTGCACGACAAGTGCCACGTCCTGCTGGGGCACAGCGGTGGTGCGGGATTCCACGGCGTTCACCGACGCGGCGAACCGGGCAGGCGGGTTCCACGAGTTGGCGCTGGAGATCGGGGACCGCGACGACGAACGCCTCCACCGCGCGGCGACCGCGTTGTGGCGGGAGACCGCTCTCACCGGCTGCTACCCCGGCGCCGACCGCGAACCGTCCGAACAGGACGAGGTGCCCGTCGGCCTGGCGTCCCCGGAGGAGTTCGGCCACCTGCGCAGCACCGTGCGGACGCCCCTGGGCGGTCCGGTCGTGTGCGGCTGCTTCGCCACCGGCATCGAGGACGGGGCTCGCCGCGGGTCAGGCTCGGGACCGGTGTGCCCACGCGTCTTCGGCCACGGGTGAGCGGTCGCGCAGCGGCTCCCACCAGGCGCGGTTGTCGGCGTACCAGCGGACGGTCTCCCGCAGCCCGGCCTCGAACTCCACGACCGGTTCCCAGCCGAGCTCGCGGCGGATCCTGGAGGAGTCCAGCAGGTAGCGGCGGTCGTGGCCGGGTCGGTCGGGCACCTCCTGCTTCAGCGACGCGGGCAGGCCCAGTTCGTCGAGCACCAGGTCCGCGATCCGCTCCACGCTGGCCTCGACGCCGGTGCCCACGTGGTAGGTCTCACCGACCACGCCCCGGTCGAGCACCGCCTCGATGGCGCGGACGTGGTCCAGGGCGTGGATCCACTCGCGACGGTTGTCCTTCGAGGTGTAGACCGGCAGCGGCCGGCCGTCCAGCGCGTTGGTGGTGAACAGCGGCAGCACCTTCTCCGGGAACTGGTGCGAGCCGTAGTTGTTGGCGCAGTTGGTGATCGTGACCGGCAGGCCGAACGTCTCGTGGTAGGCGCGGACCGCGTGGTCACCGCCCGCCTTGCTCGCGTTGTACGGCGTGCGCGGCCGGTACGGCGACTGCTCCGTGAAGGCCTGTTCGGCGTCCAGCGCGAGGTCGCCGTAGACCTCGCAGGTGGAGATGTGGTGGAAGCGCTCGACACCGACCTGCCGGGCGGCTTCCAGGAGGGCCTGGGTACCCAGCACGTTGGTGCGGAAGAACCGCCCGGGGTCGAGGATCGCGAGGCTGTTGTGCGACTCGGCGGCGAAGTTGACGATCACGTCGACCTGGTGGTCGCGCAGCACCTGCTCGGCGTCGGCGATGTCGGCGTGCACGAACGAGATCCGCTCGCGCACGTCGGCCAGGTTGGTCTCGGTGCCCGCGTAGGTCAGCGCGTCCAACGCGATGACGCTGTCGTCCGGGTGCTCGCGCACCCAGTGGCGGACGAAGTGGGAGCCGATGAACCCGGCCGCTCCGGTGACGAGCACACGCATGTCAGCTCTCCTGTTCGATGCCGGTGATCGGGGCGACCCCCGGCGGTTCGGCGGTCGCGGCGGCGGGCCACCCGCGGAACTCCACCTCCAGCCGGAACCGGTGTCCGAGGTAGCGGTGCTCGGACAGGGCTACAGGCCGGTCGTCCGGTCCCACGGCGAGGCGGCGGACCAGCAGCACCGGGGTGGAGGCGGGGACCTCCAGCAGGTCCGCGACGTGCTGGGAGGCGGCCGTGGCGGCGATGCTCTGGCGCACCACGGCGACCTGGTGCCCGTGGCGGCGCAGGGTTTCCCAGGTTCCCGGGTCCTCCGCGTCCGCGCGGCTGACCGGCGCCGCCAGGGCCAGCGGGACCCACTCGGTCACCACGTCCAGCGGGGTCGTGCCGGCCCGTCGCAACGACTGGACGCGCAGGGTCTCCGCCCGGTCGGGGAGCGCCAGCAGGTGCGCCACGCTGTCGGGCGCGGCGCCGTACCCGTACTCGATCACCGTGCGGGCGAGCGGTACGCCGGCCTCGGTGACCGCCGAACCGGCGTGCTGGAAGCTGCCCAGCGCCAGGGACTGCCCGAACGAAGCGCCCGAGACGACGTACCAGCCCGCGCCCTTGCGTGACGCCAGCAGCCCTTCGGCGCGGAGCTGCTCCAGCGCCCGCCGCACCGTCACCCGACTCACGTCGTACCGACGGCCCAGCTCCGCTTCGCTGTCGAGCGCCCCGGACGGCCCGTAGTCCCCGAGCGCGATGCGTTCGCGCAGTTCAGCGGCGAGCCACTGCGACCGGGAACCTGTCATAACCTGTACCATACAGGCGTGACATAGGGAGCCGCCCAGGACGCCGCCGGCCCGTCAGGGCCGACTGCCCGTCTCCCACGCCGGGGTCGGCCCTTCGGACTTGTTCGTTCAGATGGGCAGGACTTCCAGCGTGCCGGGGCCGGCGACGCGTCGGACCCCGTTGGCGAGGCACTGGATCGGGTCGACGGTCAGGCGGGCGCTGTCGATCACGATCTCGCGGCCGGCGAAGTCGCCGGAGCCGATGGTGGCCAGCACGATCCCGACGCTCTCACCGAGGGGCCGCTGGCTCAGCGTGATGCCCCCGCTGAACACCGACGTGCCCGTGTACCGACCGGCTTCGTCCTCCCACCTCACGGTGCCGCTCGCGTTGGTGAGGGGCGTGTTGAGGGTGCAGCTGAGCAGCCCGGACGCGTGGGCGGTGAAGTCGGCGAACGCGTGGTCCGGGTCGATGACCTGGTTGACGCACGGGCCGAACCTCCCGTTCACGCTCACCGTGTTCAAGCGGGGCAGCACCGTCAGGCCGGGGTCGATGGTCTGCTCGAGGTAGCCGGGGCAGACCACCAGGGGCGCGTCGTCGGCGTGCGCGACCTGCGTGGTGCCCACGGCCGTCGCGAACACCAGCGCGCAACCGGTCAGGAGTGCCGCGAGTCTGCGGATCGGGGCTGAAGATCCGACCGCGGTGGACGCGGTCCGAACGGTACGATTCATGAGCAGTGGTCCCATTCCGCCCCCGGACGTCGCGGCAGTCCTGCCAGGGATGCGTGCTGTGGCGCTCGGGGGCTGTTGTGGTGGTTCGGGGAAAGGCGGTGGCCGCCTCTCGGGGATGGCTCGGACCGGTGACGGTACCGAGACCGCCCCGGCTCGGACCCCGGCTTCACACGATCAGCCGAGCCCGGTTCCGCCTACCGGCCCAGTCCCGGC
>NZ_JBFAAX010000504.1:0-4336 GCF_040639995.1 Actinosynnema sp. NPDC023658
CCCGGGACGAGCCCGGAGCCCTGGCTCACGCGGCGGACCGGACCGTCATCGGCAGCCCACCGCGCACGCGCAGCGTGAGCATCGGCTCGCCGCGCACCTCGTAACCCGGCACCGTCGACAGGCGCAGCTCCCGCACCACGCTGGCGGCCACGATCGTCGCCTCCATCATCCCGAGGCCGCTGCCCACGCACACGCGCGGACCGGCGCCGAACGGGATGTAGGCGTACCGCGACCGACCGGACGAGCGGCCGGGGGAGAACCGGTCCGGGTCGAACCGGTCGGGCTCCTCCCAGAGACCGGGGTGCCGGTGCAGGGTGTACGGGCAGATCAGCACGTCCGCGCCGGCCGGCACGTGGTACCCGCCGATCACGTCGGCCTCACGGGTCACCCGCGGCAGGATCCACACCGGCGGGTACAGCCGCATGACCTCCTGGATCACCATCGTGGTGTAGCGCAGGCGCGGGATGTCCTGGAAGGTCGGCTGCCGGTCGCCCAGCACCTCGACCGCCTCGGCGTGCATCCGCTCCCACACCTCGGGGTGCTTGTCGGCCAGGTAGAACGTCCAGCTGAGCGTGCTCGCGGTGGTCTCGTGCCCGGCCAGCAGCAACGTCACCATCTCGTCGCGGATCCGCTGGTGCCCGGCGACCGGGTCGGGTTCCTGCTTGGTCGCCTCGACCAACCGGGACAGGATGTCGTCCCCGTCCTCGGTGGGGTTCGCGCGCCGCTCGTCGGCCAGCTGGGCGACGATGCGGTCCAGGTCGGCCCTGGCCCGGTGGAAGCGCCGCTGGATGGGCAGCGGCACCCAGTGGGGCACCGTGCTCAGCGACATCATCTCGAACATCGCCTGGTTCTGGACCGCCTCGAACGAGTGGCCGATGGACTCGAACTCACCGAGGTCGGCCTCCAGCAGGGCACGGCCGAGGACGCCGAGGGTCAGCCCGGTCATCTCCTCGCTGATGTCGATCGGCTCACCGCCGCGGTGCCCGCGCAGCTTGGCGACCAGCCCCGCGGCCTCCTGCGCGATCACGTCGGCCTTGCTCGCGATCCGCTTGGCCTGGAACACCGGCTGGATCGTCTTGCGCTGGGCCTTCCACTTCTCGCCCTCGCTGGTCAGCAGGCCGTCGCCGAGCGCGCGCCGGGCGTGGACCAGGCCGATGCCCTTGAGGAAGTTGCCGGGGTTGTCGGCCAGCACGTACTTGGCGTGGTCGGGGTGGTTGAAGAAGTACATCGACTTCGGACCGAGCCGCAGCCGGACGGCGTCACCGTACTTCTGCGACACCGACGTCATGACGGAGAGCCGGTCGCGGGCCATCCTGGCCAGCATGCTCAGCGTCTCGCTGCGGGGCGGGCCCGGCACCTCACGGCGCGGGCTCGTCGTGTCGACCGTGGTCATGCCTTCACATCCGCATCGCTGGTGAACGCCGCGGTGATCCGCTGGCGCCACACCTCGAACGCCGGGATACCGGGCTGCTCGGGGAGTTCGGCGACGGCGGCGGGCCGCGTGTCGTGGCACAGCCGTGCCGCCTCGTCGGGCGTCATGTCGCAGAACACCCGGGTCGCCAGGTGCGTGTGGTCGACGACCAGGCCCTGGTCCACCCGCGCGGTGGCGGCGAACGCGCTGCCCTGCGCGACGTTGGGCAGGTACTCGCCCACCCGGTCGGCGTACCACCGCAGCTCGCTCTCGGGCAGGCCGCCCGCGTAGGTGGCGGCCAACCCCGACCCCGCGAACAGGTCGGCGTGGCGCTCCTCCGCGAACGTCTCGATCAGGTCGGCCACGACCTTCGGGTCGGCGCCGCCGACGAACCACAGCGCCCGGCCGATGCCCTGGTCGATGCCGCGGGGGGAGTACCAGGCGTAGCCGTCGGTCGGCCACGGGAAGCTCGGCTCGCGGTACTGCTCGCGCACGTACTTCTCGGTGTGGAAGAACGCCTGGTGGAACCCGTATCCGTCGAGGGCGAGCCAGCGCAGCAGCGGGTCGTCCAGCCCCAGCTTGGACCAGCGGGCCCGCGGCACCCGGGCCATCGCCCAGCCGACGCCGACGATGACCATGTAGTCGTGGGCCTTGGCACGGCCCTCCAGGAACCGCCCGGTCCGCCCGCCGCGGCCGAACGGGAGCGCGTCGCGCACCGCGAAGCCCATCCCGGCGCCCTCGTAGGCGAAACCGCGGAACTTGTAGGGCATCTCCTCGAGCTTGCGCTCCGCCTCGATCGGCGTGCGCGACTCGGCGGCGAAGCCGTAGCCCTCCAGGAACGACCTGCCGACGGTTTCCAGCAGTTCCCGGGCGGTCTCGTCCTTGTAGTGGAAACCGCGCACGGACAGCTTCGTCGCGGAGATGTTGGGAGTCAGGATGCGGCGCCTGAGCGCCCCCCACCGGCTGGACAATGTTCGCTCCCTTCGTCCCGCCACGGTGGCCGCAGCGAATCGGACTGGTTGGAATGGTCGCGGCAACGGCGACCTGTCGCCTACTCCCAGCGTGCCTATCAGCGCACGTGGTGGCGCGATAGGCCGCGATGTCGGCATGATCGGAGAAGGGAGGGGCCCCGGATCGGCCGCGTTCGCGGTCGCGGGGCGATTCCGGTGCCGCTCGGCCGGTAGAACCGAGGGTTCCTCTCGTCGTGTCATCCCTGCGGTCCCGGGCCCACTCGGGGCAATGGGTGAGTAGCAAGGTCAACCCGGCCGGTGCGACGCTCGGCGCGTGGGTCGCAGAACCCTGCGCCCGAAGCGCCCAATCTTCGAGGACTGCTTATGACGGCTCAATATGACGACATCATCGTCGGCGCCGGATCGGCCGGTGCGGCGCTCGCGGCCCGGCTGACCGAGGATCCCGCGCGGCGCGTGCTGCTCTTGGAAGGCGGCCCGGACTACGCCGAGCCGGAGCAGCTGCCGGAGGAGATCTTCTACGGTCGCGCGATGTCGTTCGAGGGCAATGACTGGAGTTTCCGGGCGGACGTCCACGACGGCCGCAGGATCCGCTTCCCCCGGGGCAAGCTGGCCGGCGGCTCGTCCGCGGTCGGCGCGACGGTGGGGCTGCGCGGTGTGCCGGAGGACTACGACGACTGGGCCGCCGCCGGCAACCCGGCCTGGTCCTACTCGGAGGTGCTGCCCTACTTCCGCAAGCTGGAGAACGACTACGACTTCGGTGACAGCGAGTTCCACGGCGGCGGCGGTCCGATGCCGATCCGCCGGTGGAAGCCGGAGGAGCTGGCGCCGGTGCAGACGGCGTTCGTCGAGTCCTGCCTGGAGGCCGGCTTCCCCGAGGTGAAGGACCACAACCACCCCGAGGCGACGGGAGTCGGCTCGATCCCGTCCACCCGGCACGACCAGGTGCACCGGGCCACGACCGGGACGACCTACCTCCCGCTGATCCGGCAGCGGCCGAACCTGGAGATCAGGTCGCTCACCACGGTCGACCGGGTCGTGTTCGACGGCGCGAAGGCCATCGGCGTCATGGCGGCGGCCAAGGGCGGCTCCTACGAGCTCATCGAGGGCCGGCGGATCATCCTGGCGACCGGCGCCGTCGCGTCACCGATGATCCTGCTGCGCTCCGGCATCGGTCCCGCCGAGGACCTGCGCCGGCTGGGCATCGACGTCCGGGCGGACCTGTCCGGCGTCGGCGGCAACCTGGTCGACCACCAGCGCACCGGGGCGTTCCTGGTGCCGCAGCCGGGGGTGATCGACCCGACCGAGGCGTTCCTGCAGGAGATCCTGCGGACCACCTCGCCCATCTCCGGTGAGTTCAACGACCTGCAGTACTACATGGTCAACCACTTCTCGCTGTCGCACTTCCCGGAGTTGCAGATGCTGGCGGGCGCGACCGAGATCCTCGGCGTGATGGTGGTGTCGCAGCGCCCCGGCTCCCGCGGCCGGATCACGCTGCCCTCCGCCGACCCGTCGGCCAAGCCCGAGATCGTGCTGAACTTCCTCGACGACGAGCGCGAGATGGACATCCTCGTCGACGGCGTCCGCACGGCGTGGAAGCTGGCGCACCACCCGGACATCATGAAGCTCGGCCAGAGCTTCGTGGTGCTGCGGGACGCCATGATCGACAACGACGACATGGTGCGGCAGTACGTGAAGACCAGCCTGGACAGCGCCTACCACCCGGTCGGCACGGTCCGGATGGGCCCGGCCTCGGACCCGGACACGGTCGTGGACGAGCGGGGCGCGGTGCACGGCATCGAGTCCCTGTACGTCGCGGACTCGTCCATCATGCCGAGCACGGTGCGCGCCAACACCAACCTCACCTCGATCATGATCGGGGAGCGGATGGCGGACTTCCTGCGCGAGGGCTGAGAGCCCGGTACGGCGAAGCGGCTCCGGACCATCGGTCCGGAGC
>NZ_JBFAAX010000505.1:0-4335 GCF_040639995.1 Actinosynnema sp. NPDC023658
GGGTGGTGGCCGCGGGCCGGGACAGCGAGCCTCTCACCGTGCACGTGTTGGGCGCCGAGCGGATCACGGCCCGCGCGCTGGTCGACGCCTCCGGCACGTGGGGCTCGCCGAACCCGCTGGGCGGTGACGGGTTGCCGGCGGTCGGTGAGCACTCGCCATCCGACCGGATCAGCTACCGCGTGCCCGACCCGGCCCGGGACGTCGAGCGGTACGCGGGCAGGCGGATCGCCGTCGCGGGCAGCGGGCACTCCGCGCTGACCGCCCTGGTCGCGTTGGCCGGTCTCGCGGAGGAGCACCCCGGAACGCACGTCACGTGGTTGCTGCGCCGGGGCGCGGTGGGTGCCGTCTTCGGCGGCGGTGAGGCCGACCAGCTGCCCGCGCGCGGCGCGTTGGGGCTCAGGGCCGAGGCCGCGGCGGAGGCCGGGCACGTGGACGTGGTCACCGGCTTCCGCACGTCCCGGGTCGAGCGCGACGGCGACCGCCTCGTCCTGGTGTCGGAGGACGGGCGCGCGCTGGAGCCGGTGGACGAGGTCGTGGCGCTGACCGGGTTCCGGCCGGACCACTCGTGGCTGTCCGAGGTGCGGCTGGACCTGGACCCGGTGCTGCAGGCGCCGACCGCGCTGGCCCCGCTGATCGACCCGAACGTCCACTCGTGCGGCACCGTCTACCCGCACGGCGCGAACGAGCTGCGCCACCCCGAGCCCGGCGTGTACCTGGTGGGGATGAAGAGCTACGGGCGCGCGCCGACGTTCCTCGCGTTGACCGGCTACGAGCAGGTCCGCAGCGTGGTGGCCGAGATCGCGGGCGACCACGAGTCGGCGGCGCAGGTCGAGCTGACGTTGCCGGAGACCGGGGTGTGCGGCGGGGCCGGGGTGTTCGACGCCGCCGAGCCCTCGACCGGGTGCTGCGGTGGCCCGGCGGTGGCGGACCTGACCCTGGCGGCGCCGAGCGCGCGGGTCTGATGTCTTCGCGGCCCGGCGTGCGAGGGGTGCGCCGGGCCGCGTTCCGGCTCGCCGGTTGACGCGGGACCCCACGGGTTGACGCGGGGCCGGTGGCTCAAGCATCGTTGAGTCAATGAACGCTGACTGGTCGGCCGGCACCGCGGCCCGTGCGCGGGTGCACGCGGCGTTGGGCGAGCCCGCCCGCTTGGCCGTGGTCGAGCTGCTGGTGCTCGGTGACGCCTCACCGAGCGAGGTCGGCCGCGCGCTCGGGCTGCCCAGCAACCTGCTCGCCCACCACGTGAAGCTGCTGGAGCAGGCGGGCGTGGTCGAGCGGTCCCGGTCCGAGGGCGACCACCGGCGCACCTACCTGCGACTGCGGAGCGCCGCTTTGGCCGGCCTGGTGCCCGGCGCGGCGGGCGGCTCGGTGACCGGCGTGCGGCGGCAGGCGTCCCGGGTGGTCTTCGTGTGCAGCCGGAACTCCGCCCGGTCGCAGTTGGCCACCGCGTTGTGGGGGCAGCGCAGCGACGTGCCGACGGCGAGCGCCGGCACCCGGCCCGCCGAGCGCGTGCACCCGTTGGCCGTCACCACCGCCCGCGCGCACGGCCTGTCGCTCACCCGTGCCCGCCCGCGCCACTTGGACGACGTGCTGCGACCGGACGACCTGCTCGTCGCGGTGTGCGACAACGCCCACGAGGAGCTCGGCGCCGTCCACCCCGACCGGCTGCACTGGTCCGTGCCGGACCCGGCCGCGGTCGGCACCGAAGAGGCGTTCGACGACGCCTACCGCCACCTCGCGGACCGCGTCGACCGCCTGGCGCCCGCCGTCCGCCCGGCCACCGAGGGGTCCTGAATGCGCCGCCGACCGTTCACCGAGCACCACCGCGCTTGTCAGGAAGGACGAGTCCGTTGAGCCGCACGAAGCCCGAAGTCCTGTTCGTCTGCGTCCACAACGCCGGCCGTTCCCAGATGGCCGCCGCGCTGCTGCAGCACTACGCGCTCGGCCGCGTCACCGTCCGCTCCGCGGGCTCCGCCCCGGCCGACCGGGTCAACCCGGCCGCCGCGAAGGCGTTGGCGGAACTGGGTCTGGACATCACCGCCGAGGTGCCGTCGAAGCTGACCGAGGAGGACGTCCAGGCCTCGGACGTCGTCATCACCATGGGGTGCGGCGACACGTGCCCCGTGTTCCCGGGCAAGCGCTACCTGGACTGGGACCTCGAAGACCCGGCGGGCCAGGGGGTCGACGCGGTGCGCCCGATCCGCGACGACATCGACCGCCGCGTCCGGACCCTGCTGGCCGAGCTCCTGGACCACCCCGCCTGACTCCTCGGCCCTGACCAGCCCACCCGTCCGTCCTCCGCGTCGTCGGCGTGCGATGCTGCCGCACGTGGTGGTCGAGTTCGAGGCGGAGCTGTGGCTCTGGGACGCGCGGAAGAACGAGAGCTGGACGTTCGTGAGCCTGCCGGTGGAGGCGTCCGAGGAGATCCGCGACCTGACGGCGGGGCCCCGGCGCGGGTTCGGGGCCGTGCGGGTGCGGGTCGTGCTCGGCGCGAGCGTGTGGTCGACGTCGATCTTCCCCGACTCCGGGCGCGGCAGTTACGTGCTGCCGGTGAAGCGCGCCGTCCGCAAGGCCGAGGGCATCGACGTCGGTGACGTGGTGAAGGTCAACGTCGAAGTCGTGCTCTGAGCCGATCGGACTTCAGCCGGCGGCGTCGGCCAGCGGCACGGGGCACTCGCCGCCCGGGGTGGTCGAGAGCTCGAAGTGCCACATCTCGTTCGCGTAGGTCTGGCACAGGCCGTAGTCCGCGCCGTGCTGGACGACCCAGTCGGCGGCGTCGGTCGGACCGATGTCGACGGCCTTGCCGACGACGTGCGCGGACTTCTCCGGCGTGCTGACCAGCCGCCGCGCCTCCTCGACGCTGCGGTACCTGGCCACGGCCTCGTCGAACAGGCGTTGCTGGTACTCCCGGCTCCGCCAGCCCGAGGTCACCCTCAGCTCCACACCGGCCGCGCGGGCGTCCTCCGCCGCCTTCCGCACCGCCGCCAGCAGGTCGGGGTCCAACCCCCGGATCGCGGAGTGGTCGGAGTCGAACGGCGAGATGCTGCCGTTCTCCGGGATGCTGCCGTCCTCCACCGGCCCGCCGCTGGACGCGCCCCCGCGGGGCGGACCTCCGGCCGGCGCACCCCCACCGGCCCCCGGCTCCGGCCCGCACGCCGACACCGCCACCACGAGCACACCGACCACCGACGCCACCGCCCGACGGCCCCACCGCCGGCCACCGAACCCGCGCTCCGATCGACTGACCATGACTCCCTCACCCCGTGCCGGACCTGGACGCGTCCGACACTGCCCGCGGGATGTCCGCGGCCCGTGCGCGTCATGTGCGCGTTGTGTGACAGCCGCGCGCTGCGGTAGCCCGCGCGTTCGTGACAGCCGAGCCTTCGTGGCAGGAGCGTGATGGCGGCAGCCGCTCAGGACGCGCCGGTCACCCGACGTGGCCGGGTACCGCTCGCGGCACGGTCAGGGTGAACACCGCTCCCCCGTCGTTGACGACCTCCACCGCGCCGCCGTGCAGGCGGGCGTTCTCCTGCGCGATGGCCAGCCCGAGGCCGCTGCCCTCCGTGCGGCTGCGGGCGCGGTCGCCGCGCACGAACCGGTCGAAGACGACCGGGGCCAGGTCGGCGGGCAGGCCGGGCCCGGAGTCCGCGACGACCACGCGCACCCGCTCGGGTTCCGCGCCGTCGACGGTCACCGTGATGGGTGGTCCACCGTGCCGGACCGCGTTGGCGACGAGGTTGCGCACGATGGTGTGCAACCGGCGCGGGTCACCGAGCACGGTGGTGTCACCGGTGCGCCGGACGGGGACGGCCACGCCGGGAGCGCTCACCTCGACCGCGTCCGCGACCAGCGCTTCGAGGTCGACGACCTCGGGCCTCAGCTCGGCGGCCCCCGCGTCGAACCGCGACATCTCCAGCAGGTCGTCGACCAGGGCACCGAGCCGCCGCGCCTGGCTGCCCAGCAGCTCCGCCGACCTCTCCCGGTCCGCGGCGTCCGGGCTGTCCAGGCCGTCCGCGGCGGCGACCATCGACGCCAACGGCGTGCGCAGGTCGTGCGCCACGTCCGCGACGAACCGGCGTTGCTGCCGGTCCTTGGCCCGCAGCTGGTCGATGGACTCCCCGAGCCGCTGCGCCATCGCGTTGAACGACCCGGCGAGGTCGGCCAGCTCGTCGCGCCCCTCCACCGGCAGCCTGGTGCCCAGCTCACCCTCGCCGAACCTCCGGGCGGCCGCGGCCGCCGTGCGCACCCGCCGCTGGACGGTCCGCGCCGCCAGGACGCCCAACCCGCCGCCGAGCAGCGCGATCACCACCGCCACGACCGCGACCTGGTCGCGCAACG
>NZ_JBFAAX010000506.1:0-4325 GCF_040639995.1 Actinosynnema sp. NPDC023658
AGGCCGGACCCGATGCCCGTCAACGAACGGACCTCCATCTCGGCCTGCTTGGCGCGGTCCGGCTTCTCCTTGCTCAGCACCGTGCCGAGGTAGCCGCACAGGAAGGAGAACGGGATCGACACCAGACCCGGGTTGCTCAGCGGGAACCAGGCGAAGTCCACGTCCGGGAAGATCGACGACTTCGTGCCCGACACGGAGGGGGAGAAGGCGAGCAGGAAGATG
The DNA here is from genome assembly GCF_040639995.1 of Actinosynnema sp. NPDC023658. Lineage (NCBI taxonomy): Bacteria > Bacillati > Actinomycetota > Actinomycetes > Pseudonocardiales > Pseudonocardiaceae > Actinosynnema > Actinosynnema sp. NPDC023658. The sequence goes on from NZ_JBFAAX010000506.1 coordinate 223, forward strand.
CACGACCCGAGCCCGCCGTACACCGCCCACAGCGTGCCCGGCGTGTTGAACCGCTTCCAGAACATCGAGTAGATGATCGTCGACAGGTTGGCCGACGCCGCCAGCGCGAACGCCAGCGCCACCAGGAACGCCACGTTCTGCCCGTTGGCCGCGATACCGCCCGCGATGGCCAGCAGGCCCACGACGACCGCGGTCAGCCGGGCGACCCGCACCTCGGAGCGCGGATCGGCTTGGCCGCGCTTGATCACGTTCGCGTACACGTCGTGCGCGAAGGACGCCGACGCCGTCAACGTCAGACCGGCCACCACCGCCAGGATCGTCGCGAACGCCACCGCGCTCACCACGCCCAGCAGCACCGCGCCGCCGATCTCGTAGGCCAGCAGCGGCGCGGCCGAGTTCTCGCCGCCGGGCGCCGAGGCGATCTCCTTCGAGCCCACCAGCGCCAGCGCGCCGAACCCGATCACCAGCGTGCACAGGTAGAACGTCGCCATCATCCACGTCGCCCACACCACCGAGCGCCGCGCCTCGCGGGCGTTGGGCACGGTGTAGAACCGCATCAGCACGTGCGGCAGCGACGCGGTGCCCAGCACCAGGGCCAGCGCCAGCGAGATGAAGTCGAGGCGGCTGGTCGGGGTGCCGCCGTAGCGCACGCCCGGCTGGAGCACCTCGGGCCCGAGCGGCGTGTTGCGCGACGCGGTCTCCAGGATCGCGGACAGGCTGAAGCCGAACTTGCCGAGCAGGAACACCGTCATCAGCGTCACGCACATGATGAGGAACACGGCCTTGATGATCTGCACCCACGTGGTGCCCTTCATGCCGCCCATCAGCACGTACAGCACCATGACGATGCCCACCACCGCGATGATGACCGCCTGGCCGATCTTGCTGTGCACGTCCAGCAGCAGCGCCATCAACGCGCCCGCGCCGGCCATCTGCGCGATCATGTAGAACAGCGAGATCACCAGCGTCACGTTCGCCGCCGCGGCCCGCACCGGGCGCTGCCGCATCCGGAACGCCAGCACGTCGCCGAGGGTGAACCGGCCGGTGTTGCGCAACCGCTCCGAGATGATCATCAGGCCGAGCAGCCAGGACACGACCCAGCCGATCGAGTACAGGAAGCCGTCGTAGCCGTTGACCGCGATGCTGCCGGAGATGCCCAGGAACGACGCGGCGGACAGGAAGTCGCCCGACAGCGCGATGCCGTTCTGCGGCCCGGTGAAGCTGCTGCCCGCGGCGTAGTAGTCCGAGGCGGTGGCGTTGCGGCTGCCCGCCCGGTACACGATGAACAAGGTGATCAACACGAAGACGCCGAACACGCCCAGGTTGATCGCGGTGTTGCCGCCCATCAGACCCGGTCCTCCGCGGTGAGCGAGCGGACCGCGTCGACCTGCGGGTCGAGCTTGCGCCGCGCGTAGCGCGCGTACCCCAGGGTCAGCGCGATCGTCGTCACGAACTGCAGCAGCCCGAACACCAGGCCGATGTTCAGCACGCCCCACACCCGCGTGCCCATGAAGTCCGGCGCGTACGCCGACAGCGCGACGTAACCCAAGTACCACAGCAGGAACCCGCACGTGGCCGGCACCACGAAGATCGCGATCCGCCGGCGCAGCTCGCGGAAGTCGGCACTCGCCTGGAGCGCGACGAAGTCGGGCTCACCCGATTCGTCGACCAACAGGCGCGCGCCCGGGTCGTCGAATGTGGCGAAGCCGCGCCCGCCGCGGGCGGGTCTCGAATCCGTCGGGGGCAGGATCGCCTTCGTCATCAATCCTCCACGGGGATTTGCCTCGCCGCGCACGCGGAGGCGCGGGCCGGCGGCGGGCGCTCAGCGTAACCGCGCTGGGCCGCCAGTCAACGACGTGCCGCCGTCGAGGTGGTCACCGAGGCCTTATCGACACCGAGCGCACGTCTCGATTGGCGTCCGTGCGCACATCGTCGTCACGCTGCGCCGATCGGATGAGGACCGACCGCAAGGTCGTTGTCCCACGCCTGTCCACCACCTACTATCCGCGCAGCAACATCCACGCTCGTCGGTCATCAAGCGTCGACGTCGTTCAACTCGAAAACCACTACGCACATTCCGGGGCTTGTCTGGTGACTGGCGACAACAACGCGCGCGGGCAGTGGTGGGGTGCCGTCGCTGACTGGCGGAATTGGCGTCTTCCGGTCAAGCTCGCCGCCGTGCTGGCGGTGCCCGTCCTGGTCGCCGTCGTCGCGGGCGTGGTGCAGATCCGCGGGTACGTCAAGAGCGCCGACAGCTACGCCGCGATGCAGCGCATCGTCACGCTGCGCGCGGGCATCGACCCGTTGATCGCGGGCGTGCAGGCCGAGCGGGCGCGGTCGGCGCAGCGGGCCGAGGGCGCCGGCGTGGTGGAGAGCGACTTCTCGGACCTGACCCGCGCCACGGACAACGCCGCCGCCGGCGTGCGGAACCTGATGGAGCGCACCACGACCCTCGGTGAGGTCGCGAACGCCCGGTTCCGCGACGTCGTCGTCCAGCTCGACGGCCTGCCCCAGCTGCGGGAACGAGTGCGGTCGGGCAGCGTCGACCTGGAGGGCGGCATCGGCGGGTACACCGTCGTGGCGCGCGCCCTGCTCGACTTCGACCTGGCCATGGTGGGCGACTTCGGCGACCCGGCCCTGTCCGGCACGGCGACCGCGCTGCACAACCTGGCCATGGCGGGCGAACAGGTGTCGTGGCAGCACGCCACCGTGCTGGCGGGCATCAGCCGCGGCGAGCTGCTCGACTCCGAGGACACCGCGCTGGAGCAGTCCTACACCCGCCAGCAGGACAAGCTGGCCGACTTCTCCGCCGTCGCCACGCCGCAGCAGCAGGCCGACTACCGCAGCACGGTCTCCGGCCAGGAGGTCGACCTCCGCAACAGCCTGTTCCAGCAGATCCGCACCAACTCCAGCGCGGTGAAGCTGCTGGTGAAGGCCGACGCCTGGAACAGCGGCTCGGAGAGCACCCTCAAGCAGCTCGGCGTCGTGCTGCGGTCCCTGGAGAGCCAGCTCACCTCCGCCGCCGGCAGGTTGCAGGACGCCACCAGCGACCGGGCCGGCGCGGCGGCCGTGCTGCTGCTCGCGTCGATGTTCGCCGCCGCCGCGGTCGGTTTCGTCGTCGGCAACTACCTGCTGCGCTCCCTGCGCGCGCTGCGCACCGCCGCGCTGGACGTCGCGGAGCACCGCCTGCCGACGCTGGTGGCGCAGCTGCGCGAGAACGCCGCGCACGACGTCACCGTCGAGCCCGTGCCCGTGGACACCAGGGAGGAGCTGGGCCAGCTGGCGCGCGCGTTCGACGCGGTGCACCGGCAGGCGGTCAGCTCCGCGGCCGAGCAGGCCGACCTGCGCACCGGCATGCGCAACGCGTTCATCAACCTGTCCCGCCGCAGCCAGGGCCTCGTGGAGCGGCAGCTCAAGCTCATGGAGGAGCTGGAGCGGCAGGAGGAGAACCCCGAGCAGCTGGCGAACCTGTTCAAGCTGGACAACCTCGCCACCCGGATGCGCCGCAACAACGAGAACCTGATGGTGCTGTCCGGCAGCGACGTGGCCCGCCGCTTCACCCGCCCGGTTCCGCTGGGCGACGTGCTGCGCGCCGCCGCGTCCGAGATCGAGCAGTACCAGCGGGTCGTCGTGCAGACCACGCCGTCGGTCGAGGTCGTCGGCTACGCCGCGGGCGACCTGGTGCGGCTCGTCGCCGAGCTGCTGGACAACGCCACCACGTTCTCGCCGCCGCGGACCCAGGTCGTCGTCGGCGGCCGGTCCCGGCCCGGCGGCGGTGTGCTGGTCGACGTGGTCGACCAGGGCGTCGGCATGTCGGAGGAGGACCTGGCGCAGGCCAACCGCCGGATCACGCTGGCCGCGGCGGAGGACTCCGGCGAGCTGCCGGTGTCCCGCCAGCTCGGCCTGTACGTGGTCGGTCGGCTCGCCGGGCGGCACGGCATCGAGGTGGTGCTGCGCGAGCAGGGCGAGGGGCTGCGCGCGGTCGTGGCGCTGCCCGCCGAGCTGGTGCGCGCCACCGGTCCGCTGGCGGGCCGCTCGGTGCCGGCGCAGGCCGCGCCGCCGACCGCGGGACAGGCGTCGCCCCGGTCCACCGGACCCCAGCC
>NZ_JBFAAX010000507.1:0-4318 GCF_040639995.1 Actinosynnema sp. NPDC023658
TGCACCTGGCGGCCCGGCCCGGCGAGTGCGCCGCGGACGAGCTGGCCGCGATGACCGGCGGTGAAGTGGCCCCGTACTCGCCGTACGGGGTGCACCTGGACGCGGGCGCGGGCGACCCCGGCGACCTCGACGCGGTGCGCGAGCGGTTGGCCGCCGTGCAGGACGAGGGCAGCCAGCTGTGCGCGGTGGCGTTGACGCGGGTGCCGGTCGAGGGCCGTGACGAGCGCTGGCTCGACCTGTGCGCGGGTCCCGGTGGCAAGGCCGTGCTGCTGGCGTCGCTGGCCCGGCTGTCCGGGGCGTCGCTGGACGCGGTGGAGAAGGCGCCGCACCGGGCGGACCTGATCCGCAAGGCGGCGGGTGACCTGCCGATGACGGTGCACGTGGCCGACGGTCGCGAGTCCGGGCTGGAGGAGGGCGGGTTCGACCGGGTGCTGGTCGACGCGCCGTGCACCGGTCTGGGCGCGTTGCGCCGACGCCCGGAGGCGCGGTGGCGGCGGCAGCCGTCGGACGTCGCGCCGCTGGCCCGGTTGCAGCGCGAGCTGTTGACGTCGGCGTTGAGCCTGGTCAGGCCGGGTGGGGTGGTGGCGTACGTGGTGTGCTCGCCGCACCTGTCCGAGACGGTGGGCGTGGTGGCCGACGTGGTCCGCCGCACGGAGGTGGAGTGGCTGGACGCGCGCGAGTTCTTCCCCGGGGTGCCGGACCTGGGGGAGGGGCCGCAGGTGCAGCTCTGGCCGCACAAGCACGGGACGGATGCGATGTTCTGCGCGGTGCTGCGGCGGCCGGTGTAAGCGGTGTGAGCGGTGGTGCTGCGGGTGTGAGCGGGCCTGTGGCGGCGGTGTGAGTGCAGCGGCGGGTGAGTGTGCGGCGGGCGTGAGGGGCGGAGCGGTGAGCGGTGGTGAGGTGTCGCCGGTGCTCGGCCTCGTGGTGTCGGCGGCGGGCGGGGTCGAGAGGTGGCTCGTGGACGACCTCGCCCGGCCGTTGGCGCGGCGCGGTTGGCGGTTGGCGGTCACGTTGACCCCGAGCGTGGCCCGGTGGTTGGAGCCGCAGCTGCCGGCGCTCGACGAGTTGACCGATCTGCCGGTGCGCTGGACCTCGCGCCTGCCGACGGAACCGAAACCGCACCCCGTGCCCGACGCGTTCGTCTTCGCCCCGGCGACCGCGAACTCGCTGGCCAAGCTGGCGCTCGGCATCGGTGACAACCAGGCGCTGACGGTGCTGTGCGAGGCGTTGGGCCGCCGCACGCCGATGGTCGTGCTGCCGCAGGTGTCCGACGACCAGGCCGCCCATCCCGCGTTCGAGGGTCACCTGGCCGTGTTGCGTTCCGCCGGTGTGGTGCTCGCGTCCGATCCCGCATCGGTGAGGCGGGAACTGGATCGGGTCGCGCCAATGGTCGCTTCAGGTGAAAACGGCGGTAACGCCGCAAGTGGCTGAATTGACAGTCAGTCGAGACGCGTAGCAGTCTTGATTGTGTCGAAATTGTACGGCCGGGATCGTGAATGGGCTTCGGTTCTCCGCTTCCTGTCCGCACCCGGTGGCCTGCTGGTCATCGACGGCCCGCCGTGCTCCGGAAAGACCGCCCTGCTGCGTGAGGCGGTCGCCGTCGCCCGTGACCTCGGTGACGCCGTCGTGCTGGTTTCCGGTGAGCACCTCGCGGAGTCGGCTGACGTGGCGCGTGCGCTCGACCGGGTGGAGTTCGCCGGGCGGCCGGGCGGCGCGGAGCCCGAGTCGGTCAGGGGCACGCTCATCGTGGTCGACCAGGCGCACCGGGATCCGTCCGCGCTGCTGGAGCTGCTGCCCAGGCTCCGGGAACGTCGGGTGCCCGCGTTGCTGGCGCTGTCCGTCGAACTCGCCGGTGCGGAGGTCCAGCGCGCCCTGGACGCGCACGGCGACGTGCTGCCGCTCGGCCCGGTCGACGACGACGCGGTCGAGCGGATGGTCACCGACCTGCTGGACGCGACGCCCCACCCCGACCTGGCCTCGTTCACCGCGGGCGCGGGCGGGCACCTGCGCTTGATCGCGGAGCTGGTCGCCGGGTTGCGCGAGGAGGGGCGCATCGAGGTGCGCGACGGCGTCGCCAGGCCGCGCGGTCGGTGGCTGCCGCGCCGGGTCGGAGCGGTGGTGGGAGGTCAGGTCGAGGAGCTGTCGGCCAAGGCCACCCAACTGCTGCGGGTCGCGGCGGTGATCGGCAGGTCGTTCCTGCTGCAGGACGTGGCCACGATGATGAACGAGACCACGGGCGCGTTGCTGCTGGCGGTGGACGAGGTGTTGGCGTCCGGGTTGGTGGTGGTGGGCGTCGGGGAGCGGTTGGAGTTCGGGTCGGACCTGGTGTGGCGGGCGGTGGTGGACTCGATGCCCCGGTCGGTGCTGCACGCCCTGCGGCACGACGCGGAGGTGCTGCGCAGGCCGCCGGGAGGGGTGGAGGCGCAGGGAGGGGCAAAGGCGGCCGGTGGTTCGGGGACGTCGGTGGGTGCGGGGTCGTCAGCGGGTGGAGGTAGGGCGGCGGGGCGGGAGGGGTGGGAGGGGCAGAGCGAAGAGCGCGGTGCGTTGGCTGTGCGGGTGCGAGGGTTGGCGGCGAACGGGAAGCTCGGCTCCGCCATCGCCGTGGCCCGCGACGGCCTGGCGGAGGGCGTGCCGGCCGGCACGGCGGCTGAGGTGCACGTGGTGCTGGCGGGCATCCTGCTGGCGGACGGGCGGCCCGCCGACGCGGCGGCCGAGATGGAGCACGTGCTGAGCACGTCGGGTGTGCCGGTGCCGCTGCGGCGGCTGGCCGAGGCGGGCCGGCTGCTGTCGCTGTACTTCGCCACCGGCAGCAGGGCGGGCGCGCACGCGCTGTCCGTGCTCACGACGGGGAACCGGGAACCGGCGGACGCGGACCTGGTCATGGCCGCGACCGTCCACTCGTGCCTGGAGTGGAGCGCGGGCAAGCTGGCCGAGGGCATGTACTGGGGCCGCGAGTCGACCCGCTGGGAACTCGACCGGCCGACGGCGTGGTGGCAGTCGCAGTCGGCGGTGTCGTTCGCGTTGAAGCTGGCCGCGCTGGGCGAGTTCGACCAGGCGGAGCGGTTGGTGCGCGACGACGTGACGTGCGACGACGAAGCGGTGACGACCGGAGCGCCGACGGCGAGGACCATCGCGCACGCCAGGGTGCTCACGCAGGCCGGGAAGCTGACCGAGGCGTTGGTGGAGGCGCGGAGGGGGTTGTCGACCGCCCGTGACCGGGGCCTGCGCCTGCTGGTGCCGCTCGCGTCGACCGTGCTGGCGACGGTGGCGTTGCACCGGGGTGAGGTCGAGGCGGCGGCGGAGCACGTGCGTCGCTACCGGGCCGACCTGGCGGCGGGCGAGGCGGTGTTGCACTCCGGGCAGTACGACTGGGTGGAGCTGCTGCTGGCGCACGCCCAAGGCGGGCCGGAGCGTGCCGCCGAACTGGCCCGTGAGCGGATGGCCGATCTCGAATGCGCCCGGCGGATCCTGGTCGAGGAACCGGGTGCCGCGCCGTGGCTGGTGCGGCAGGCGTCGGCGGTGGGGGACCGTGCGCTGGCCGGTGACGTCGTCGACGCGGTCGAGCGGCTGGCCGCCGACAACCCCGGCTTCGAGGCGGTGTCGGTGGCCGCCGACCACGCGCGGGCGTTGGCGGCCCGGGACGTGGAGCTGCTGGTCGCGGCGGCGGGACGGCACCGGCACCCGTGGGCCAAGGCGAACGCGAACGAGGACTTGGCGGGGTTGCTGGCCGACGCGGGCAGTGAGGGCGAGGCGGTGGCGTACACGACGGTGGCGTCACGGATCTTCGAGCGGATGGGTGCGGAGGGGGAGTTGGCCCGGTTACACGGGTGGGGTGAGGGCGGTAGGCGCAGTGGGGACGGCGGGCGTGGTGGGGATGGCGGGCGTGGTGGGGATGGCGGGCGTGGTGGGGATGGCGGGTGTGGTGGGGATGGAGGGCGCGGTGGGGCTGAGGAGTGGCGGCGGTTGTCCGCGCCGGAGCGGGACATCGCCCGGTTGGTCGGGGGTGGGATGACCAATCGGCAGGTCGCCAGGCAGCTGTACCTGTCGCCGCACACGGTGAACTACCACCTGCGCGGCATCTTCAAGAAGCTCGGGATCAGTTCGCGGGTGGAGTTGGCTCGGCTGGCGCATGAGCAGGACGGCCAGGAGGGCAGAGAGGCGTTGGGCGGTCGAGAGGACCAAGAGGGGCAAGAGACGCAGGAGAGGGAGATGCAGGAGGGGGAGGCGCGGGAGAGGCAGGGTGGGCAGGGGGGTGTGGGGGCGGTGGTTCTGCCCGGCTCGATTTGACATGGGGCCCTTACGGGCACCCCAGGCAGGC
>NZ_JBFAAX010000508.1:0-4314 GCF_040639995.1 Actinosynnema sp. NPDC023658
GCTCGGCCACGGCGGACGTCGTGGCCGACCCGGCGCGGGACGTGCCGCTGCTCAACGCGTACGCGTTCCTCATGGGCGCCAACCCGACCATCCCGCAGACGATCAACCAGGCGCTGATCCTGCTGGCCGGCGACGACGGGCTGTGGTCCTGGTTCACCCGTCAGGAGCAGACCGACCAGCGGTTCGTCGACGAGGCGCTCCGCTGGGCCAGCCCGATCAACCACGTCCTGCGGCGCACCACCGCGGACACCAGGGTGGCCGGGACCGACGTGCCCGCCGGATCGCTGGTCACCGCCTGGCTCGGTTCGGCCAACCGGGACGACGAGGTGTTCGCCAAGCCGTACGACTTCCTCCCCGACCGGTCCCCGAACCAGCACCTCGCCTTCGGCCTCGGCGTGCACCGGTGCATCGGGCAGCACGTCGCCGTGGCCGGCCTGAAGACGTTCTTCGACCTCTGGCGGGAGAACGTGCAGTCCTTTTCACTTTCGGGTGAGCCCAAGCACCTGGTCTCGAACTTCCTGAACGGTGTCGTTAGCCTGCCGCTGCACGTCACCTGGAAATAGGTGCGCGGTGGCGACCGAGGCGACGATCGGGAAGCGGGGACTCATGGGTGAGCTGGTGACGACGGTGGTCGGGCCGGGTGATTGGCCGGTGCTGGACGAGTTCTTCGGTCCGCGGGGACTCGTCGAGAACTGCTGGTGCACCTATTTCCGGATGACGTCGAAGGAGTATTCCTCGTGCCGTCCGCCCGCACGCCGGGACGCGCTCGCCGGGCTGGTCGGTGCGGGCGAACGGGTGGGCGTCCTCGGCACCGTCGACGACGTGCCCGTCGGCTGGATCGGCGTCGGTCCGCGGCTGAACTTCCCGAGGCTGAAGCAGGCGAGGGTGGCGAAGATGCTCAAGGGCGACGAACCGGAGCGCATCTGGTCCGTCGTCTGCGTCTACCTCCGGCCGGAGCACCGGGGTCGGGGCCTGGTCAAGGTGCTCGTCGACCGGGCGGTGGAATGGGCGCGGGCCGAGGGGGCGGAATTGATCGAGGCCTATCCGGAGGACGATCGGGATCCGAATTCCGGGTTCGACCGCCGAAGCTTCCACGGCCGCGTGACCACCTTCGAGGCCTGCGGGTTCTCCGTAGTCGAAACGAGGCTGCAGCACAGGGCGCTGATTCGAAAGGAACTGCGGTGACCATTCACCAGGTGCTCGTGCTGGAGCCCTTCCTGAACAACCAGGCCGCGACCAGACCGGACAACCTCGCGGACGGACGATTAAACGTCTGGCGGAACTCGCTCCCGGCCCTGCCGGAGCCGCTGGAGGTCGTCGTGGACGGGGTGCCCCTGCGCAGCACGCGACTGGACGGGAGCGGTCCGGACAACCTGGTGTGCTGGGGGCAGCGGATCGAGGTCCCCGAGCGGCGGTGGGACTGGCTGTACGTCATCGGCTGCGGCGAGAGGCGCGTGCGGGACACCCTCACCTGGCACTTCTGCGACGGGTCGGTGGGCCGGGACGAGATCGAGCTCTCCGACCTCTGGGAGGGCAGGTCGGACTACGGCGAGGAGCTCGCGCTGCGCACCGACGTCATCCACTACCCGCACCACGTGCAGGAACGGATCGGGATCACGCTCTGGTGCCAGCGCGTGCCGATCACCCGGCGGCGGCCGCTCGGCGCCATCTCGCTGCCCGAGAACCCCGCCGTCCACCTCTTCGCCATGACCCTCGCCGGCCAGGGCGCGGGGCAGGAAGGCGGTCACGATGACGACGACTAGCCACTCGGCAGCCGGGACGCGCTGGAACGGTGCCGCAGGCACCTACCCGCAGTGGTACGAAGACCCGCTGAGCTGCTTGCAGACGACGCTGGGCAGCGTCCTGATCGAGCACGGTCTGCGTCCGGTCGAGGTGCTCGGCCTCGCCTGCGCGTTCGCGTTCGCGCCCGACGACGTCATGCGCGAGGAGTTCTACCGCCCGGCGCAGAGCGAACGCGGCGTGGCCGCCGACCTGTGCCCCTACCACGACGTCGAATCCGCGTGGGTGACGGGAACGGGCGCCGGTGACCTGGTCGACCTCGTCGAGGAGCACTCGCGCGTCATCGTCGCCGTGGACAACTACCACCTGCCCTTCCGCCCGGCGTACCACGACGTGCACGCCGCGCACCTCGTCGTCGTCCCCGCCTGGCGCCGGACGGCCGAGGGCGCCCTGGAGTTCTACGTCTCCGACGCGCAACCACCGCACTTCCAGGGGTGGCTGGCCGAGGAGCACCTGGTGAGGGCGTGGACCTCCGGCAACCCGCGCGACGACCAGGACGTGTTCTTCTCCAGCCAGGAGATCGGCGGCCGGGTGCTGACGACGCAGGTGCGCGAGCAACCGGGTGAGCTCACCGCGGACCGGGTCGTGCGGGCGATCGAGGGCAACGTCGACCGGTGGACCACCGGCACGGCCGGCGACGCGGACCGCGTGTGGACCGGCCGGGCCGGGCTGCACCGCTTCGTGGGGCGGCTGGACGAGCGCAGCGAGCACCCCGCCGAGTTGCAGCCCGCGTACACGTTCGGCTGGTCGATGCAGGCGCAGGCGTACCTGCACGGGCGCCTCGCGCAGGAGTTCGGGCACCGGTCGGGCTCGCCCGACCTGTCCGGGATCGCGACCGCCGCGGACCGGGTCGTGTCGGCCTGGTCGAACCTGCGGTTGCTGTGCGCGCACGCGGCCGCGCTGACCGGCGTTCCGGCGCTGGTCCTGCGGCGCGGCGAGGAGCTGGTGCAGGCCTACGAGCAGCTGGCGGTCGAGTGGCGACTGGCGTTGTCCAGGGTGTGGACGGGTGTCCGATGACTGACGGGTCGGGTGGCGGGCTGGCGCTGATGGGCGGTGAACCGGTGCTGCCGTCGTTGGCGCCGGTGACCTGGCCGCGGACGACGGCCGAGGACCGCGCGGCGGTGGCCGCGGTGCTGGACTCGAACCTGTTCGTCTCCGACCGGACCGGCGGGCGGACCGCGGTCGAGGAGCTGGAGCGGTCCTGGGCCGAGTTCCTGGGCGTGCGCCGCTGCGTCGGCGTCAGCAACGGCACCACCGCCCTCGAACTGGCGCTTATCGCCCACGGGATCGGCCCCGGCGACGAGGTCGTGGTCCCAGCGCTGACCTTCGTGGCGACGGCGATGGCCGTGACCCACGTCGGCGCGACCCCCGTGTACGCCGACATCGACCCCGTCACGTTCACGGTGACCGCCGCGGGCGTGGCCGCGGTCATCACGGAGCGGACCAAGGCGGTCATCCCGGTGCACCTGCACGGCCTGAGCGCCGACATCGCCGCGATCACCGAGACCGCGCTCCGGCACGGCTGCGTGGTGATCGAGGACGCCGCCCAGGCCCAGGGAGCCGTGTACCGGGGCACCCCGTGCGGCGCGTCGGGCAACACGGCCACGTTCAGCCTGCAGATGACGAAGAACCTGCCCACCTGCGGCGAAGGCGGCCTCGTCGTGACCGATGACGACCGGATCGCGGACAGCATCGTCCAGCTCCGCCAGTTCGGGGAGGACATCCGGCCGGACCGCCCTCGGCGGTACGTGAGCCACCGGCTGGGTTTCAACGCGAAGCTGAACAACGTCCAAGCGGCCTACACCTCCAGCCAGCTCACCCGCTTCGCGGAGTACCACGCCGCGCGCCGGGACAACGTCGCCGCGTTCCTGACCCGGCTGCGGGACCTCGACGGCCTCGTGTGCCCGTCGGAGCCGGACGGGTACGAGCACGCGTGGCACATCCTGCGGTTCGTCGTCGACCTGGAGCGGCTCCTCCCCGGCGTGCCGACCGACAGGGCGAGGACCCTGCTGATGCGTGCGCTGCGCGCCGAGGGACTGCCCGCCACCCGCTACCAGGTGATGGTGCTCCCCGAGCAGCCCGCGCTGCGGTCCCTCTGCCGCCAGGAACGCGGGTCCTGGCCGGTGGCGCAGGACGTCGTCGACCGGAGCTTCACCATCCAGCAGCGGCACCTGCCGCCCGACGCCGGACCGCTGCTCCAGTCCTTCGCCGACGTGGTGGAGAAGGTCTGGGCGCACGCCGCCGCGCTCAGCCGCTCCGCGGAAGGCGTGACCGCGTGACCGCGGCCGGGCACGGGTCGCCCCGGGAAGACCTCGAAGTGGTCGCGGCCGCCGTCCGCGACCACGTGGTCGAGATGTGCGCCGGGCCGGAGGGCGGTCACCTGGGCGGCTCGATGTCGGCCGTCGAGATCCTGGTGGCGCTGTACTTCCACGCCATGCACGTGGACCCGGACGACCCCGAGCGCAAGGGGCGCGACGTCTTCGTCCTGAGCAAGGGCCACTCCGCGATGGCCCT
>NZ_JBFAAX010000509.1:0-4294 GCF_040639995.1 Actinosynnema sp. NPDC023658
CGTCGACGCCCAGCCTGCGACCCAGGCCGGGATCGTCGACGCCGGGGCGGTCAGCGCTGCTCAAGGGCGCGGTCCACCTCGCTGCGCAGGGCGGTGACGGCCTCGTCGACCCCGCTCGGGTTCGTGCCGCCACCCTGGGCGAGGTCCGGCTTGCCGCCGCCACGACCGCCGACGGCGGGGGCGAAGGCGGGCACCAGCTTCCCGGCGGCCAGGCCGAGGTCGCGGGCGGCGGCCGTGGTGGCCACCACGAAGCTCACCTTGTCGCCGTCCGGGGCGAACAGGCCGACCACGCCCGGCTTGTCACCGAGCCGGTTGCGCACCTCGACGGCGATGGTCCGCACGTCGCCGCCCGACGTGCCCTCGGGCAGCCGCAGGGCCACCAGGGACACGCCGCGCACGTCCAGGGCCTGGTCGGCCAGCGAACCGGCGTCGGCCACGAGCTGGGCGGCCTTGACCTTCTCCAGCTCCTTCTCGGCCACCCGCAGGCGCTCGACCAGGGCCTCGACCCGGGCGGGCACCTCGCTGTCGGGGACCTTGAGCATGGCGGCGACGTTCTGCACCAGGGCCCGCTCCTTGGCCAGGTACTTGAAGGCCTCGATGCCGACGTAGGCCTCCAGCCGGCGCACGCCGGAGCCGACCGACGACTCACCGATCATCGTGATCGGGCCGATCTGGGACGAGTGCTCGACGTGCGTGCCACCGCACAGCTCGCGCGACCACGGGCCGCCGATCTCGACCACGCGCACGGTCTCGTCGTAGGTCTCGCCGAACAGGGCCACGGCGCCGAGCTCCTGGGCGCCGCCCATGTCGGTGTAGACCACGCGCACCGGCAGGTCCTTGCGGACGGCCAGGTTGGAGACCTCTTCGATCTCGCTGCGGGTCTCCTCGGACAGGCCGCCGGTCCAGGCGAAGTCCAGCCGCAGGTAGCCCGGCTTGTTGTACGAGCCGCTCTGCAAGGCCGACGGGCCGAGCACCTGGCGCAGGGCGGCGTGCACGACGTGCGTGCCCGAGTGGCCCTGCCGGGCGCCGACGCGCCACTCCGGGTCGACCCTGGCCTCGACGTGCTCGCCCTCGACGACCTCGCCGCTGAGCACGCGCACCTGGTGCACCCACAGCTTGCGGGCGACCTTCTGGACGTCCACGACCTCCAGCTCGGCGCTGCCGGAGACGATGACGCCGGCGTCGCTCTCCTGGCCGCCGGACTCGGCGTACAGCGGGGTGCGGTCGAGGACGACCTCGACGATGTCGCCCTCCTTGGCCGAGCGGACCCGCTTGCCGCCGTTGACGATGCCGCGCACGGTGGCCTCGCTGGCCAGCTCGGTGTAGCCGGTGAACTCGGTGGCGCCGAGCTCGAGCAGCTCCCGGTACACGGTCTGGTCGCCGTGGCCGGTCTTCTTGCCGGCGGCGTCGGCCTTGGCGCGGGCGCGCTGCTCGGCCATCAGCTTGCGGAACCCGTCCTCGTCCACGGACAGGCCGGCCTCGGCGGCCATCTCCAGGGTGAGGTCGAGCGGGAAGCCGTAGGTGTCGTGCAGCTGGAAGGCCTTGTCACCCGGCAGGGTGGCGCGGCCGTCGGACTTGACCTCGGCGGCGGCGGTCTCGAAGATCCGCGACCCGGCGTCGAGGGTGCGCAGGAACGTGTCCTCCTCGGCCTTGAGCACCTGGGAGATCCGGTCGAAGCCCTTGACCAGGTCGGGGTAGGCCGGGCCCATGGCGTCGCGGACGACCTCGGCGAACTGCGTGAGCACCGGCTCGGTCACGCCGAGCAGCCGGGCGGAGCGGACGATGCGGCGCAGCAGGCGGCGCAGCACGTAGCCGCGGGCCTCGTTGCCGGGCGTCACGCCGTCGCCCACGATCAGCACGCCGCTGCGGGCGTGGTCCGCGATCACCCGGAAGCGGACGTCGTCGACCGGGTTGTCGCCGTACTTGCGGCCGGACAGCTCCTCGGCCTTGGCGATCACCGGGCGGACCAGGTCGGTCTCGTAGACGTTGTCCACGTCCTGCAGCAGCACGGCCACCCGCTCGACGCCCATGCCGGTGTCGATGTTCTTGGCGGGCAGGTCCCCGACGATCGGGAACTCCTCCTTGGTGCCGCCCTCGCCTCGGACGTTCTGCATGAAGACGAGGTTCCAGATCTCCAGGTACCGGTTCTCGTCAGCGACCGGGCCGCCCTCGGCGCCGTACTCCGGGCCGCGGTCGTAGTAGATCTCCGAGCACGGGCCGCACGGGCCGGGCACGCCCATGGACCAGAAGTTGTCGGCCATGCCGCGGCGCTGGATGCGCTCCAGCGGGAGGCCGGCGACCTTCTGCCACAGCTCGATGGCCTCGTCGTCGTCCAGGTAGACGGTCACCCACAGGCGCTCGGGGTCGAAGCCGTAGCCGCCCTCGTCCTGGGACCTGGTGATCAGCTCCCAGGCCAGGCGGATGGCGTCTTCCTTGAAGTAGTCGCCGAACGAGAAGTTGCCGGCCATCTGGAAGAACGTGCAGTGGCGGGTGGTCTTGCCCACCTCGTCGATGTCGCCGGTGCGCACGACCTTCTGGATGCTCGTGGCGCGCGGGTACGGCGGCGGGGCCTCACCGAGGAAGTACGGCTTGAACGGCACCATGCCGGCGTTGACGAACAGCAGGTTCGGGTCGTCCAGGATGAGCGAGGCGCTGGGCACGTACTTGTGGCCGGCCCGCTCGAAGTGCTCGCGGAAGCGCTTGATGATCTCGTGGGTCTGCACGGGTCTTGTCCTTCGGGAGTGTGGAAGCCACGTCGGCGGGCCGACGATCGGGCGAGGGCGCGGTGAGGCGAACGAACGACCTACCTGGCGTCGTTCGCCCTGCGCGCTCGCCTACCCGGCGTGAAGCCCGTCTGGCGTTCCACGTCGTCTTGCAACTCCTGCTCGCGCTCGGACATTCCGGCGCGCACCTCGGCGCCGAAGGAACCGATGGCGCCGGCCAGCTCGCGCAGGCCCTGGCCGACGTTCTCACCGATGCCCGCGGGCGTGGCGGCGTGCGCGGCCTGACCGGCCTTGCGGGTGGCGAAGACGCCCGCGGCGATGCCGAGCCCGAACCAGAACAGCCGCCTCATCGCCTGCCCCTGCGTCGCGTGTGCTTGCTGGTGGCGTCCTTGGCCGCGCGCCGGGCGCGGATGGCCTTGCTCACGCCGTAGGACAGCGCGGCGGCCTTGACCAGCGGCCCGCCGAGGGTCGCGGTGAACAGCGAGGTGAGCGCGGAGACGTTGCCGGTGACCGCGCGGGCGTTGGCGGTGATCCCGTCCACCCGCTCCAGCTGCGTGTTCACGTGCGTGATCGTCGTGTTCGCGCCGGTGAAGATCGGGTCGCTGTTCTGGTGCGCCTTGCGGATGGCGATGGTGGCCTCGTCCAGCGTGCGGCCCAGCTTGATCAACGGGATCGCCAGCAGGAGCACAAGCAGCACGAACGCGCCGGCGGCGACCAGCGCGGCGATCTGCCCTGGCGACACGGATCCTCCTGGTGGATAGCGAGTGCACCGGATTCGTCGGACTTCCAGCGTGGTGGCCAAGGTTACCGCGACCGCTCCGAGGGCTCCGAACGAGATCAGGGGTAGGCGCGCTCCGCCGTGTGCCAAGGGTTGGGACGCCTCGCCAAGTCCCCCCATTTGGCGTCGATTCGATCGTGGTCGCGCCAGCTAGCGTGGTCACGCGAGTGATCGTCACACCACGGAAGGTCACCGAAGGGCTTGACACACACGACACCGAGTAGATGAGGTAAGCCTAGCCTTAGTCGATCGTCGGAGGTGCCGTGTTCGCCGTCAGTCCCTCCGGACGACCGGTCCCGCCGGGCCGACCCGCCGACGTGCTGGCACAGGCGCGCGGGGTGCTCGGCGACCTGCCCGAGCACGGCATCGGCGCGGACGCCGCGCTGGCCCGCGTCACGTCCGTGCTCGCCGCGGGCGGGGTGGACCTGACCAGCCCGTTCGCCGCCGCGCACCTGCAACCGCCGCCGCTGGCCGTGGCCGTCACGGCGGACGCGCTGGCCAGCGCGGGCAACGCCTCGCTGGACACCTACGACTCCGGTCCGGCCGCCCTGGCGGTGGAGCGGTGGGTGGTGGCGGCGCTGGCCGGGCTGGCCGGGTTCGACGGCGAGGCCGACGGCGTGTTCACCCCCGGCGGCACGCTGTCCAACCTCACCGCGCTGCTGCTGGCGCGGGACGCGGCGGCGGCCCGGCTCGGCCTGTCCCGGTACTCCTGCCTGGTCAGCAGCCCGCTGTCGACCAGCTTCGACAGCCGCGCGGCCAGCACGTCGGACGCGATGCCGAGCCGGGAGCGGAA
>NZ_JBFAAX010000510.1:0-4272 GCF_040639995.1 Actinosynnema sp. NPDC023658
GCCACCGAGTAGCCGCGCTCGCGGGCCGACGCGACCTCCGCGCGTTCACCGACGAGCGCCGGACGTGCCGCGAGGACGGCGATGCCGGCCCCGTTCACCTCCAGCCGGTGCCGCGCGCCGATCCGGTAGCCGACGTGCACCCCGGCCCGGCGGGGATCGACGACGTGCGCGGTGACCACCTCGTCGCCGTCCACGAGGGCGAGGAACGCCGTGGCGCCCACCTCGTCCGCGAGGGTCGCGAGGCGGGGTGCGGCGGCGGTGCGGAGGTCGACCACCACCGCGCCGGCCAGCGCGACGAGCCCGACGCCGAGCCGGAACCGCCCGGTGCCGTCCTGCGCCACCAGGCCGTGCGCCCGGAGCGTGCCGAGCAGGCGGTACACGACGGTGCGGTGCAGCCCCAGCTCCGCCGCGAGCGCGTTGACACCGAGACCCGCCGGGTGGGACCGGAGTGCTTCCAGCGCCCGCAGCCCCTTGCCGAGGGTCTGCGAGTAGGCGGCGTTGACAGGACCCATGATCCACCTCACCATGTGACGAGGTGCGATTAACGCACTGCAAGAGCGAATATAGCGCCTGGAGCAGTTATGGACCACGACGTCTCCCGGGTCGGCGAGGGTGATCACGCCGTCATCGCACTGCACGGTTGGTTCGGCTCGGCCGCCGCGTGGCAGCCGATCACCCCCTACCTCGACGGCACGAGGTTCAGCTACTTCTTCCCCGAGTACCGCGGCTACGGCGCGCGCAAGGACGTGCCGGGGGCGCACTCGATCGCGGAAGCCGCCGCGGACGTCCTGGCCCTCGCGGACGAGCTGGGGCTGGGGGCGTTCTCGCTGGTCGGTCATTCGATGGGCGGCAGCGTGATGCAGCGCGTGCTGGCCGACGCGCCCTCCCGGGTGCGCGCGCTGGTCGGCATCTCCCCGGTGCCCGCCGGCGGCGTCCCGTTCGACGAGCAGACCTGGGAGCTGTTCGCGGGCGCGGAGCGGGAGGCGGGCAACCGGCGCGCGATCATCGACTTCACCACCGGCAACCGGCTCAGCGGAACCTGGCTGGACGCGATGGTCCGGCGCTCGCTGGAGACGTCCGACCCGGTGGCCTTCGGGGAGTACCTGCGGGCGTGGGCGCGCACCGACTTCCAGTCCGAAGTGGACGGCAACCCGGTGCCGGTCCGGGTCGTGGCGGGCGCGCACGACCCGGCCCTCGGCCCGGACACCGTGCGGGCCACGTTCGGCAAGTCCTACCCGAACTGCGAGGTGGTCGTGTTCGAGCAGGCGGGCCACTACGCGATCGACGAGACCCCGATCGCGCTCGTTTCCACGATCGAGGAGTTCCTCGCGGCCGTCGGGGAGCGGTCCGGCTGACGGCCGGCCGGGCACCCCCGGCGGCAACCGGGTGGCAGGCCGGCGGCAACCGGGCCGGTCCAGGGTCTCCGGGTGCGGCCACGCAGGTCCGGCCGCGTCACCCGAAGCGGGAGGTACTCCCATGATCCTGAGAACAGCGGTCGCCGCGGCCGTGGTGGCCGGGCTGGTCGTCGTCGCACCGGCGGCGGCCGATCCGCCCGGCCTGGTGAAGGTCGGCACCACGTCGGTGTCGTCCAGCGCGGACAAGACCATCACCACGACGTGCCCCGCGGGCAAGGTCGTGTCGGGCGGTGGCGGCTACCTGACCGCGCCGGCCGACGACGTCCAGGGGTACGTCGCCCTCGACCGGCTGGAGCCGAAGGCCGACGGCACCGGCTTCGCGTCCACCATGCGCGAGGTCCAGCCCACGCCCGACAGCTGGCGGCTCACCACCGACGCCCTGTGCGTCACCGCGCCGCCCGGTCTGGCCCGCGTCGCCGTCACCGGCCCGCTGAACACCCAGGTCGTCACGGTGCCCGGTCCAGAACGGGTCGTCACCGACGTTCGACACCGCCACCACGCCGCCGGCGGGTGCGGTCGCCCGGCCCGCCGCGGAGTCCGCGACCGTCGGCCCGTCCTCGCCCCACGGCCGGAAGCCCAGCATCTCGCGCCACAGCGGCACGAGGTGGCACACGTGCTTCTGGTGCCCGGTGTACTCCTGGGTGACCTGGAACTCGACCGCGAGCCGGGTGCGGGGCATCCCGGCGATCACCGGGGAGACCGGTTCGCGGGTCTGGAAGTCCATCGGCCCGGCCTTCACCTGGAGCACGACGTTCGGGTCGAACCTGCCGTCCAGCGGGGCGAAGTGGTCGTACGCGGCCCGTGCGCGGTCGGTCGTGCGGTCGCGCCAGTCCTGGTGGTGGTTGTAGACGAACGCGCGCCAGAACACCGTGCCGCCGAACGGCGCCAGCGCGCGGGCCAGCACGTTCGCGCCCTCGGCGTGGTCGCGCCCGTAGGCGAAGGGGCCGGGCTGGCCCTCGGAGTCGGCCTTGACGACGTACCCGCCGAAGTCGGGGATCGCCGCGTACACCTCGGCGGTCGTGCGGGCCCACCAGTCCCGCACCGCGGGGTCGAGCGGGTCGGCGGTGGGCAGGCCGCCGAGCGTGATCGGCGCGGCGAAGCTCACCGACAGGTGCACCCTGATCCCGTGCGGGCGGAACACCTCGGCCAGCCGCACCACCTCCGGCAGCAGCTCGGTCAGCAGCCCGGCCTCGGTGCGGCCCACGTTGACGTTGTTCAGCCCCACCCGGTTGACGCCGACCGAGCCGAGCAGCCGGGCGTAGGCGCGGACCCGCGACAGGTCGGCGCGCACCGCGCCGTCGGCGTAGAAGATCGAACCGCCCGAGTAGCCGCGCTCGACCTGCCCCATCACCGGGTGGACGTCGACGTTGTCCCAGTGGTCGAGCATCCGGACCGGCTGCCGGGGCGCGTGCCGCTGCGGTTCCGCCGCCCCCCGGAACGCGGACTCCCCCAGCCGCACCACGTGGTGCAGGCCGTAGAGCAGGCCCGCGCCGCCGGTGGCGCGCACGACCGTGGTCGTACCGGCGCGGCCCACCACGAACGCCTCGGGGTCCGGTTCGCCGTCGTCGGGCGCGCACACCAGGTCCAGGTCGGACGGGCCGTCGTCGACCAGCGCGCCGCCGTGCTCGGCCACCGCCGCCTCCACCTCGGCGCGGACCGTGGCGACGACCACGCCCTCACCGGTGACCCGGACCCGCCGTGAGCCGAGGGCCCGGAACGCGGAGCCGGGCAGCCACGCGGGGTGCACGCCGATCATGTACAGGGTCCTCCCGGTCCGGGCGCGGTGACATCACCCAACCTATGTCGGGCCCGTGGCCGGGGCAAGGAGAAGACGGGTCGGGGTCCGTCCACTGTCGACAGCGGACAGCTACGAAACTTTTGCGCGGCAACGCATCCGCGCGGGGCGTCACGGGCCGGGCGTGAACAGCTCCAGCGGGACGGCGTCCGCGAGCGCCTGGTAGCCCGCCGGTGTCATGTGCAGGTGGTCGCCCTCGTCGTGGGCGGCGAGCAGGCGCCGGTGGTCGTGCGGGTCCCGGGCCGCCGCCTCGAAGTCGAGCACGGCGTCGAACACCCCGGCGGTGCGGATCCACTCGTTGACGGCCTGTCGCGAGGCCTCCCGGTGGCCGTCCGGGTCGTCGTAGGCCCCGTTGCCGCCCAGCGGGGCCAGCGTCGCCCCGTACACCCCGATGCCGTGCGCGTGCGCCCGCACCACGATCTGCTCGTAGGCCGCGCAGAGGTCGTCCACGACCTGCTTCTGGGCGGTGGCCGTGGCGTCGGCGGTGCCGATGTCGTTGATGCCCTCGAACACGACCAGCCACCGCACCCCGCTCTGCGCCAGCACGTCGCGGTCCAGCCGGGCCAGGGCGCTCGGGCCGAGCCCGTGGGCGAGCACCCGGTTCCCGCCGGTGCCCTGGTTGAGCACGGCGACGTCGGCGGTGGCGGGGTTCCCCCGCAGTCGGGCCGACAGGCGGTCGGGCCAGCGGTCGTTGCCGTTGGTGGTGGAGCCCCGGCCGTCGGTCAGGGAGTCGCCCAGCACCACCGCGGCGGAGGCGGCGCGCTCGGACCACACCTCGATGCCGCTGAGGAAGTACCAGTGGTCGGTGGTCGCCGCGCCCGGCAGGTCGTGCGCCTCGACGTGGTCACCCGCCGCGACGTGCGAGGTCGTCCGGGAGCCGGGGTGCGAGGTGACGACCTCGGACGCCTGCCCGTCGGCCAGGTGCACCGTCACGGTCAGGTTCGCCTCCGGCGGCACCGGGAAGTCCAGCGGGTCCGACACCACCTGCGCGCCGACCGGCACGACGACGTCCGCGCGGCCGTGGAACGTGACCGGGCGGACCGACCCCGGCTCGACCGCGGC
>NZ_JBFAAX010000511.1:0-3467 GCF_040639995.1 Actinosynnema sp. NPDC023658
GGCCGCCGCGCGGGGGTAGTACGGGGTGGTGCGGGGGCGCCCCCGCCGGGCCCGGGGTGTGGTCGTCGCCGCGTGTGGCGTCGCCGACCTCCTTCTGTCCGACCCCTTTCCGCATTCGTGCGGTGATGCCGTTCGTCCTCATTCGACGGTCCTGTTCGGCGCGGTGTGTGCCCGGAGAACTGTCAAGCGCTGGGCGGAAAATGCTGCGGGAATGTGCGGGAATGTCGCATCCTCGAAGTGGTCCGCCCGGCCGCGCCCGGATCCGCGCCATCATCCCCCGGTCGTGCCCGGCCCCCTCCCCGCGGCGTGCGTGAAATCCGAAGCACGATTGGGTCACGCGCGCCTCGCGGCGTGTTCACCCCACATGATCGACGGTATTCTGCTTGCCGATCACCCAATACGCGGTGCGGGACGGCGCGGCCCGGAGTCGGGTTCGTCCCGTTTACGGTGGGTAAGCGGCAGAAGGAACAGAGGTGGCATGGTGAATAGCTTCGACCGGTTCCGCAGGGTTGTCGTCGTCGGGGCGGGTCTGGCCGGTACCGCGACCGCCATCCGCCTTCTCCGGTTCGCCCGCGAGCCATTAGAGGTGGTGCTGCTGGAACGCCGTCCGGAATACCGGAGCTCCGGCGTGGCGTACCAGCGCGACAGCAACCACTGGCACCACGTCTTCAACATTCAGGCCGGCCGCATGTCGGCATTCCGGGAAGACGTCGACGACTTCATCGGCTGGGCCAACCACGAGGCGGACCGGTCGGGGTGGCCGCCGGACTGGAAGGACTGGGAGTTCACCGAGTCCGGTCCCGCGCCCCGCCGCATCTACCAGGACTACCTGGAGAACCGGCTGGCCGAGGCCGTGCGCGAGGCGGCGCCGGGCGTGACGCTGGTCGAGGCCGACGGCGAGGCGGTCGACGTGGAGGTCTTCGACGACCACGCGCACATCGTGGTCGAGGACCTGGCCATGCCGACCGGCGGCGCCACGACCGACCGGGCGATCCTCCGGGCCGACCACGTCGTCCTGGCCACCGGGTTGGAGGTGAAGTACCCGGCTTTCGCGGCCGAGGTGCTGGAGCACCCGGCATTCGTGCGCAATCCCTATTCCCCGAGCGGTATCGAGCGGGTGCTCGGCGTCCGGGAGGACGGCGCGGTCGCCATCATCGGCACGTTGCTCAGCGCGTACGACTCGGCCACGCTGTTGTTGCGCCGCGGCCACAAAGGCCCGATCCACATGATCTCCGGTTCCGGGCTGACCCCGCGGACCTATCCCGCCGACCACCGGCACCACGTTCTCGAACTGCCGGCCCCGCGCTTGCTCGCTGACACCTACGAGGGTCGCGAGGAATTCATCCGCCGGTTCCGCGAAGAATGGGAGAGCGCCTGCGCGGCGGTCTCCCGCGAACACCCGGAGATTTCGCCGGTCGTGGTGACGGAACGGGTCGCCAAGTCGTGGGAGCCGTACCTGCCCGCGATCCTGGAGCGAATTCCGACCGACGAGCTCCGCTCACTCCTGGACAGCTACGGAACCCTGCTCGCGGTGTTGCGGGTGAGCGCGATGTCCTACACCACCGGAGTTGTCGACGCCGCCATGGGCGAAGGCGGTCAGGTCGTGCTCACGACCGGTCGGGTGCAGCACATCCGCGCCACCGAGTCGGGCCGGCTGGTGTTGTCGGTATCGGGGCGGGACTCCGCCGGGCGGGACTCCATTGGGCAGGACTCGACGCGCACGATCGAAGCGGATCTGGTCGTGTCGAACTTCGGGCGCGAGACGAACTACGAGCGCGCCGACTCGACGCTCTGGTCGAACCTGCTGCGCAGGAAGGTCGCGATCGCGCACGAGCGCACCGGGCGCGGTGTCGAGGTGGACCCGTGCGGTCGGCTGCTCGGGCCGGACGGCGAGCCCTCCGGACCCCTGTCCGTGGTGGGCAGCCCGCGCGAGGGCGACGAGATCATTCGCAACGGCCGCACCGGCGCGTTCACGTTCAACCTCGCCGCCATCAAGAACCACTCGGTCGAGGTCGCGGCCACCACGCTGCACCGGTTGGAATCGTGTTACGACGAGAGCGCTTCCGCGCTCGCCGCGGAGGTGACCGCAGCGGCGCCGACCGGAGCGGTCGACCCGGAATTGCGTGAAGCGATTTCGCATTCCGTCATGCTCGACGTCCGCCGAATGGCCACCAGGCGTCATGACGACCGCGAGTCGCTGGCCGCCCGGCTCGAAGGGAACATCCAGCGCATTCGTGCCATGACGGCGCACGACGGCGGGAACCCGCCGTCGGATCGGGCGTTGCGGTTCGCGGTGAACTCGGCCGCCACCGCGAAACTCACCGACCTTTCCGTCACACCGCGCGAGCTGCGTTCCCTGCTCGGGCTGGACGGTTCGGACGAGTCGGCCGGCTGAACCGAACTCCGCTCACCTCCACCATTTCTACGTGGGTTCCCGGACGCCGACTACTTCGCGGTTGCCCAGCGGTAACGGGTGGTCGCGAGGTGTTCGGCGGCATGCGGGTCAACCGTGCCGACAACGGATGTGGCACGAATGGCCCACCACCTCGCACACGAGAAGATGCGCGGTCGGTCCGGGGACTGCGAGGCTCGACTCATGGTTCGACGTGTTCGTCGCAAACCCGGGGCCGGCGTCACGCACGCCGACGTCGGCCCCGCAGGTCGGCACCCGCGCCGACTCGCTCGCCAGGTCCGCACATCGACCGGATTCGGTAGGAGGATGCCGTGAGCCCGCGCGAAATTCCCGGGGTTTTGCTCGTCGGTTCGCCGTCGACGAGTGTGCGCGGCATCGCCAACCACACGAGAAGACCGCTGCCGGGTTCCGTCCTGGTGGTGGAATCGCTCGGCCCCGAGCTCTACGACACCATCGTCAGGTCCGTCGCCGTCGTCTGCTCCGGCGGTGGCCGGACCGGTCACATGGAGTCCCTGTGCCGGTCCCGGGGCATCCCCGTGCTCCGGATCCCCCACGCGGAACTCGACGGGCTCGTCGGTGACGTGACCGTGCGCACCGATCGCGAGTCGGTCCTCCTGGGGGAGAACGACCACGCGGAGCAGCCCGCGGAGTTCCCCACCGTCACCCCGGACGACCTGCGCTCGGTCTGCGTGGTCATCGCCGACGCGACCGACATCCAGTCGACGAACGCGATCACGCCCCGGGTCGACCAGGTGACCTCGTTCTTCATCCGCGAGGAGTTCGTCTGCCTGTCCTCGGGCCTGAGCCCGCTCGACGCGCTGCGGGCCGGGGTGGCCGAGGCCGAGCGCTACGGCGCGGCGATCGGCGCCGAGCTGTGCGCCATCGTCAAGGAGCTCCTGCCGGGGCAACGCCTGGTGATGCGGCTGCTCGACCTCCGGTCCGACGACGCCGCCCAGATCACCAACGTGGGGGTGGTCGCGCCCGGGTGCCACCCCCAGCTCGGGCGGCACGGCGGCCGGGGGGGGGTGCGGGTGCCGCTCGACCCGCCCGCGGT
>NZ_JBFAAX010000511.1:3477-4262 GCF_040639995.1 Actinosynnema sp. NPDC023658
TGCTGACCCCCCCCCCCCGGACCCACCCCGCCCCCCACACCACCAACCGGCCCCCCGGCCCCCACGAGTCCAACCCCGAGCTCGGCCTGCACGGCGCCCGGTGGCTGCTGCACGAGCCGCACTACCCGCACGCGTTCAAGGCGCTGCGCGCGCACGTGCGCGAGCGGCTGGGCGCGGACGCGGACCGGGTGAGCTTCGCGGTGCCGTTCATCAACGACCAGGACGAGTTCCTGCGACTGCGGCTCCGCCTCGACCTGCCCGACGACGTGCCCCTGTCGGTCTTCGTCGAGACGCCCGCCGCGGTCCACTCCGCGACCGAGTTCTTCGCCGCCGGGGCCAGCGAGATCTTCGTCGGCACCAAGGACCTCACCCAGTTCTACCTCGCCGCGGACCGGGGCAACCACCGGGTCGCGTCGTCGTACCAGACCCGGCACCCGGCCGTCATGTCCGGGCTGCGCCAGTCCGTCGAGGCGGGACGGCGGGCGGGCATCCCGGTCCACGTCTTCGCCCTGGGCACCGACGTGGGCTACTACTTCAAGCACCTGCCGACGGACCGGTTCATGATGTGCACCGCCGAACTGAAGCAACTCGCCCGGGAGGCGCACGAAACACGGTGACGCAGCCCGTCTGCGCCCACCGCGCCCGGCTCCGCCGAACCACCCCTGGGACCGTCCCGCGGCCACGCGGACGGACCCGCCGGGGCTCGGACGGGCCGGCGCGGGTGGCGCGGCGGTCGACCCAGGCGTGCCGCAGCACGACCGCGCCGCGCACGCGGCGCCCGGTCC
>NZ_JBFAAX010000512.1:0-4255 GCF_040639995.1 Actinosynnema sp. NPDC023658
GCCGCGCGCGCTGGCGGCGCTGGACGCGTGGGCGGCGGAGGCCCTGTCGACCGGCGGCTCGGACGCCACCGGCCCGACCCTGTTCCGGGCGGCGGTCGACTCGCTGCTGGGCGTGGAGCTCTGACCCTCGGGGACCCGACGCGGCGGGGCTGCCTCCTCGCAGGAGGGGACGGCCCCGCCGGTCACGTCACGCTCAGACGTCGAGCGTCCAGCTGTTGAGGTAGCCCGTGTCCAGGGAGGCCTGGTCGCGGACGCGCAGCTTCCAGGTGCCCGCGGCGGCCTCGGAGGAGGCGTTCACGGTGAAGCTGCGGGTGATGTTGTCGGTGCTGCCGCCGCTGCGGTTGTGCAGGTTGTAGACCGAGCCGTCCGGCGCGACCAGGTCCACGACCAGGTCACCGATGTAGGTGTGCCGGATGTCGACCTGCACGGTCGTGGTGGCCGAGGCGTTGCCGGCGCAGGTCAGCGCGATCGAGCTGCTGACGTCGGAGTTGTCCCCGATCGTCACGTCGGTGTCGTTGGTGACCGGGTCGCAGCCGCTGCCGACGGCCGTGACGGTCCACGAGAACGCGGTGCTGCCGGTGCGCGACGCCGAGTCGGTCGCCGTCACGGTCACCGAGTAGGTGCCCGTGGTGGTCGGCGTGCCGCTGATCAGGCCCGAGGAGCTGATCGACAGGCCGGGCGGCAGACCCGTGGCGGAGAACGCGTACGGCGCGGTGCCGCCACTGGCGGACAGCTGGAGGCTGACCGCGGTGCCGACGGTGGTCGACTGGTTGCCCGGGTTGGCCACGCTCGGGCCGCCGGGGGTCGCCGTGCCGGTGAACAGCAGCTTGTTGGGCGAGCCGGTGCCGGGGCTGGTGATCTTGTCGGAGGTGGCGGCGGCGACGATCGCCGCGTTCACCGTCGGCGGGGTGGCCGTCGGGTTGTCCGCCAGGTACAGCGCCGCGGCGCCCGCGACGTGCGGCGACGCCATCGACGTGCCGCTGATGGTGTTGGTGGCGGTGTCGTCGGTGTTCCACGCCGAGGTGATGTTCTGGCCCGGCGCGAAGAGGTCGGTGCAGGTGCCGAAGTTCGAGAACGAGGCGCGCGCGTCGGTGTTGGTCGACGCGTTCACGCTCAGCGCCTCCGCGACGCGTGCGGGGGAGTAGTTGCACGCGTTGGCGTTGGAGTTGCCCGACGCCAGCGCGTAGGTGACGCCCGAGGCGACGGAGTTGCGCACCGCGGTGTCCAGGGCGGTGTCGACGCCGCCGCCCAGCGACATGTTCGCGACCGCGGGCTTGACGGCGTTCTGGGTGACCCAGTCCACGCCGCTCACGACGCCCGCCGTGGTGCCGGAGCCGGAGCAGTTGAGGACCTTGACGGCGATCAGGCGGACGCCCTTGGCGACGCCGTGGGCGGTGCCGCCGACGGTGCCGGAGACGTGGGTGCCGTGGCCGTTGCAGTCGGTGTTGTTGGTGTCGACGGTGTTGGTGCCCCAGGTGGCCCGGCCGCCGAAGTCCTGGTGGGTGGTCCGGATGCCGGTGTCGATGATGTACGCCCGCACGTTGCTCGCGGTCGTCGAGTAGTTGTAGGCGTTGTCCAGCGGCAGGTCGCGCTGGTCGATCCGGTCGATGCCCCACGACGGGGGGTTCTGCTGGACGGCGTCGAGCGAGACCGGCAGGTCGGCCTGCACGAACGCGACCCGCGGGTCGGCGGCGAGCCGCCTGGCCTGCGCCGCGGACATGGTGGCGTGGAAGCCGTTGAGCGCGTGCCGCCAGGTCGTGCGGACCTGGCCGCCGTACTTGTCGGTGAGCGCGGACGCGGTCGACGCGGACGCCGATCGGGGTGACGCGGCCTCGTCGAGGGCCACGATGTAGGAACCGGGGACGGCGTCGGCTCGTTCCGCGCCGAGCACGTCGCCCTCGGCGGCGGCCACTCCGGCCTGCGACAGGGCCAGCGCGGCGGCCGACACGGCGGCCAGGCCGAGCACGGCCAGTCTTCTGGTGGTGCGGGCGTCTCCCATGACAGGGTTCTCCCTTGTGGGCAGGGCTGCGCGACCGTGCCGGGCGGGTGCGCCGGTCGGTCGGCGGTGCAGGGGATGGGACGTCCGCGCGAACGGGGTGGAGCGACCTGGTCACTTGCATGGTCGGGACAAAACCGACCCGCCAGTAGCGCCGTTAGTCGTAACTGGGTCGAATCACGATCGATCAGGACTGATCAGCGGAGCGGTCCTCGCCCAGGTGCTCGTCGCGGTACGCCCGCCAGTGCGCCAGCAGGTTCGGCAGCTCGGCGTGGATGAACCGGAAGAACATCAGCATCTCGACGACGCGCCTGCCTGCGGGCGTCTGCTCGCCCAGCACCCCGATGCCCTCCTTGAGGGGGCCCTCCCAGCGGCGGAGCATCTCGTCGCGGCGGAACAGGGCCTCGTACCAGACGTCGTCGAACACCCGGTAGAGGTCGCGGCGCGAGCCCGCGGCCCGCTCGCGGCTGACCAGGTTGACCTGGGCGAGGTAGCGGACCGCGCCGGAGATCGCGGCGGGGGAGACGCGCAGCAGGTCGGCCAGCTCCGCGGCGGTCATCTCGCCGGAGTCGCTGGCGAGCAGGGCGACGAAGACCCTCGACGGCATCCTCGGCAGACCGGACTCGGTGAACACCGCCGAGAAGCGCTCGATGAAGCGCAACACCGCCTGATCGTCACGCTCACCCACGTGTGTCACCGCCGGATCATCCCTTCGTGGCCCTTCGGACGGGTGGCAGTTTATACGCTTCCTTAACTTCACGACTTTGTGAAATCGCTGTAACTTCTGGTCATGACTGCTGCGATATCCATGTCGGGCCTGGTCAAGACGTTCGGCCCGACGCGTGCACTGGACGGTCTCGACCTGACCGTCCGCCAGGGGGAGGTGCACGGCTTCCTCGGCCCGAACGGGGCGGGCAAGTCGACGGCCATCCGGGTCCTGCTGGGGCTGCTGCGGGCCGACGCGGGATCGGCGTCGCTGCTGGGTGGCGACCCGTGGCGGGACTCCGCCGCGCTGCACCGCAGGTTGGCCTACGTGCCCGGTGACGTGAGCCTGTGGCCGAACCTGACCGGTGGCGAGGTGATCGACCTGCTGGGCAGGCTGCGCGGCGGGCTCGACGAGAAGCGCCGGGCCGAGCTGCTGGAGCGCTTCGAGCTGGACCCGCGCAAGAAGGGCCGCACCTACTCCAAGGGCAACCGGCAGAAGGTGGCGCTGGTCGCCGCGCTGGCCTCGGACGTGGAGCTGCTGATCCTGGACGAGCCGACCTCCGGCCTGGACCCGCTGATGGAGGCCGTGTTCCAGGAGTGCGTGCACGAGCTGCGCGGCGAGCGGACCGTGCTGCTGTCCAGCCACATCCTGGCCGAGGTCGAGGCGCTGTGCGACCGGGTCAGCATCATCCGCAACGGCCGCACGGTCGAGACCGGCACCCTGGCCGACCTGCGCCACCTCACCCGCACCAGCGTGTCGGCCGAGCTCGTGGGCGTGCCGGACGGGCTGCCCGGCCTGCCCGGCGTGCACGACCTGGTGGTGGAGGGGCAGCGGGTGCGGTTCGAGGTCGACACCGACCGGCTGGACGGCGCGCTGCGGGCGTTGGTCGGCAGCGGCGTCCGCACGTTGACCAGTCAGCCGCCCACGCTGGAGGAGCTGTTCCTGCGCCACTACGAGGACGAGCTGCCCGCGCGCCGCGAGGCCGACGGGGCGGTGTCGTCGTGACCGGGCTCGGCGCGCTGGTGCGCCTGGCGCTGCGCCGCGACCGGCTGCTGCTGGTCGTGTGGCTGATCGGCCTGGTCGGCATCACGCTGTCCACCGCGTCGACCGTGGGCGAGCTGTACGGGACGGTGGAGGCGCGGCAGCAGCTGGGCGCGACGGCGGGCGGCAACCCGGCGTTCCTGGCGATCCTCGGCCCGCTGTACGACGCGTCGACGACCGGCGGCGTCCTGGCCTGGCGGTGGGGCGTGTTCGGCGCGCTGCTGGTCGGCCTGATGAGCATGTTCCTGGTCACCCAGCACACCAGGGCGGAGGAGGAGACCGGCCGGCTGGAGCTGATCGGCTCGGCCGTCGTCGGGCGGCACGCGCCGCTGGCCGCCGCCGTGGTGGTGGCGCTGCTCGCGAGCACGGTGATCGGCCTGCTCGTCGCGCTCGGCCTGGCCGGTCTGGGCGAGTCGACGGCCGGGTCGTTCGCGTTCGGCCTCGCGTTCGCCTCGGTCGGGTGGGTGTTCACCGGCGTCGGCGCGGTCGCCGCGCAGCTGTCGGAGAGCGCC
>NZ_JBFAAX010000513.1:0-4238 GCF_040639995.1 Actinosynnema sp. NPDC023658
GGCCATGACCGTACCTCCCTTTACTCAACGTGCAGGGGCGGTTGTGCAGAGTGACACGTGAAAGAATTACACGAACTCTGCGCGTCGGTTGTCAACGTCCGACCCCGCACCCCGCGCCGCCGTCCCCGAAGCCGGATCGCCGGATGGTCGTCGGTCTCAGAAGTTCTTCCTGGCCACCGTCCAAGGTGCCTTCGACGCCAGCCCGGACGACTCCATGATGTAGGCGCGGGCGGTCTGGTTGCCGTTCAGCACCATGTCGAGGAACTGCACGGTCGTGATCACGCCGTCGGCCATCTGGTAGCCGGTGATGAAGCCGCCGTGCCCGGCCTGGGGGTGTTCGGCCAGGACGGCCGGGACGGTGGTCAGGTTGTAGTTGGCCCGGGTGTTGTCGTAGGCGATGTCGGAGGGGCCTCCGTCCATGTACAGCACCGGCGCGTGGAGCTTGCTCAGCTCCGAGCGCGAGTAGCCGAAGGAGCCGTCCGCGAAGAGGCCGCTGTCCAGCGAGACGGTGGCGTCGACCCGGCGGTCCTGGGCGGCGATGAGGGCCTCCAGCCCGCCGCACGAGTGACCGGCGGTGACCATCCTCGTCGTGTCGAGCCGCTGCGACAGCGGTGCGCCCGAGCGGGTCTGCTCGCGCTCGGCCCAGGTGAGGGCGTCGGTCAGCAGCGAGGGGATGGGCGAACCGCTGGGCAGGCCGTTGGCCGAGCCGTTGGCGGAGCCGATGTCCACCACGGCGAAGCCCTTCGACGCGATGGCGGTCAGCAGCTGCGTCACCTCGCTGTTGTTGGTGTGCGCGCAGGCGCCGTTGCCGAAGGCCACCACGGGCAGGGGTCGACCGAGTGCCCCGGGGTCGGACGGGCGGAACACGGTGAACCGGTTGTCGCCGTACGCGCCTTCACGGGTGACCGGGAAGCTGTTCTCGACCATGGGACGGCCCGGCTGAGGCGTCGAGGACGTCGTCGTGGTCGTGGTGGTCGTCGTCGTGGTGCCCCCGCCGACGCGGACGAGCTGCCACTGCTGGTTGCTGCCGCCCCAGTCGCTGTACTGCACGACGTTGCCGCCGTCGGCGGTGGACGCGCCCTGGACCTCGACGGCCTTGTTGCTGTTGCGGTTGATCAGCCGCACGTAGCCGCCGTCGGAATCGGCCAGGCGGAACTGCTGGTTGGTGCCGTTGCCGTCGGCCCACTGCACGATGTTGGCGCCATCGGCGGTGGAGAAGTTGTAGACGTCCAGCACCTTGCCCGACAGCCGGGACTTCACCCGGTAGTAGCCGCCGCCCGAGTCCACGAACTGCCACTGCTGGTTGGTGCCGTCGCTGCGCGTCCACTGGGTGACGCGGGCGCCGTCGTTGGTGGCGAAGTTGTAGACGTCCAACGCCTTGCCGCTGTTGCGGTTGACCAGCGCGTACCAGGCGGTCGTGTCGACGGTCGCCGCCGACGCGGGGGCCGCGTCGAGCGCCGCCACCAGCCCGCCGAGCAGCACGGTGACGACGGCGGTGACGCCGATCAGACGACGCCCGCGAGCCCGTGGGGCGGCGGGCGGGTGGAGGCCTGTTCCGGCCATGGGCGTGCTCCTCTTCATCGAATAACCAACGTTCACGTCGTTGTGGCGGATTGGAAAGCCGAGAACCAAACTGTGCGGTACCGCCGGTACCCGGTCAAGGCGCGACGAAGATGTTTCGCACGGCAATGGGACGAATGGCCGATGGCATTCGCCGGGTGCTAAAAGGAAGCACGAATTTGTTTAGCTCGGGAAGAATGGCGGCAGGCGGTCGGCGCCGTTCGGACGAACGGCCGGATCAGCGGGCCCGGGTCACCGTCGTGCCACGCCGCGGGAACCGGAACCAGCGGCGGTCCGCCAGGTCGGCCGGCTCCAGGTCCGGAGCCGCGACCGGGCCGCCCCCCGGGGGTGGTTGGGGGGGCGGGCGGGGTGGTGGGGGGGGTTCGGCGTGTAGGGCCGCATGTGGGGCGTGGTGGCCGCACCGCCCCCCGGTGGGGGGGGGGCGGTCCAGTCCTTGATGAGCACGGCGCCCGTGCTGCAACCCCACGGGTTCCAGGTCCACGGGAGGTAGCTGATGTGGTGCGCGTCGGCCCAGTCCGCCAGCGTCTCCATGTAGTCGTAGCCGCAGTTGTCCTGGCCGAACTCGCCGAGCACGATCGGGACCTGCTCGGCGAGCGGGGCGATCTGGGTGTCCCAGCAGGTCACGGAGGCGCAGGCGTTGTTGCTGTAGGCGTGCCACGAGGCGGCGATGTTGTTCAGCGGGTCGACCGGCTTGTGGGTGAGCCACTCGCGCATGTCGTTGGCCCACTCCAGGCCGCCCAGCATCAGCACGTTGGTCGCACCGGTGGAGCGCACCGCGTCGACCAGGTCCTGCATCCCGGCGACCTCGTAGGGGATGCCCGTGCAGGTGCCGCCGTCGCGCCAGCACTGCCAGCCCAGGGTCTTGTCCCAGTTCGCGGCCATCTCCGGGTAGGGCTCGTTGAACAGGTCGAACACGACCGCGTCGTTGCCCTTGAACGCGTTCGCGACGCCGGTCCAGAACTGCGGGGAGTACTTCGCGTCCGGCATCGGCTTCTGGCACACCGCGTGCTCGTCCTTGCAGTGCCAGTCAGGGCTGTTGGTGTACGCGCCCCAGGTCCAGTGCAGGTCCAGGATCACGTTGATGCCGTTGGCGACCAGCAGGTCCACGTAGTCCTTGACGGCCTTCTGGTAGGTGGCGCCGCCGGGCGAGCCGTACACGTCCAGCCAGCACTCCTCGTTCAGCGGCACCCGCACCGCGTGGACGTTCCACGTCTTCATCGCGTCCACCGACGCCTGGTCCACCGGACCGCCGTCCCACATGCCCTTGCCCTGCACGCACGCGAACTCGCCGCTGGAGCGGTCCACGCCCAGCAGCCGGTACGGCGTGCCCGCGGCGGTGACCAGCTTGTTGCCCGACACGCGCAACTTCGGCGCCGGACCATCGCCGGGCGGAGTGGTCGTCGTCGTGGTGGTCGTGGTGGTGGTCGTCGTCGTGGTGGTGGTCGTGGTGGTCGTCGTCGGGTCGGTGCCGGTGCACGGGGCGCCGTTGACCGCGAAGTCCGTCGGCTTGGCGTTGCTGCCGCCGTAGGAGAAGTTCGCCCCCGTCGACACGCTGCCCTTCGCCGGGATGGTGCCGTTCCAACTCGCGTTGGTCACCGTCACCTTCTTGCCCGACTGCGACCAGATACCGCTCCAGCCCTGCATCAGGGTCTGGTTGCCGGCGTAGGAGTAGGTCAACGTCCACCCGTTGACCGCCGACGAACCCAGGTTCGCCACGGTCACGTTGGCGCCGAACCCGCTGCCCCAGTCGTGGGTCGAGTAGTCGACCCGGCACGCGAACGCCGCCGCCGCGCTCGCGTCACCCGTCCACGACCCGCCCGCCGCCGCCATCAGGGCGGTGCTCGCGATGGACACGACCGCGCCCAAGGCGGCGACCGCGACGCGCCGTTTTCTGACTCCTCCGAACATCAGCACTCCTTTGTGCAGGTGAAGCCCAGTCCGCTGCGATGTCTTCCGGAAGTGGTTCCGAGAGGCAGGGAGGGCCGCCGAATCAGGTGTGGACCGCTCCCGGGAGAGGCGGCTCCACGTGCTCTGGGAGCGTTCCCAGAACAACGGTAGCGAAGATGTTGCGAAAGCTGAAGACCTCTATGCGGAAAAGCGCGTGCTCATCGTTTCAGCCGGTCCGGGCCGACCGGACGACCGATTGAAAATGGGGTCGTCGAAATCCGGAGATGTGGCCGACCGGGCGATGTCGGCCGACAACTCCGGACCCGGGGGTCTTTCTCACCCGAGGGTTGC
Source organism: Actinosynnema sp. NPDC023658 (assembly GCF_040639995.1). Classification (NCBI taxonomy): domain Bacteria; kingdom Bacillati; phylum Actinomycetota; class Actinomycetes; order Pseudonocardiales; family Pseudonocardiaceae; genus Actinosynnema; species Actinosynnema sp. NPDC023658. Next base: position 3,820 of record NZ_JBFAAX010000513.1, read on the forward strand.
GGGCCAATCCGGTGGGCGGTCACCGCCGATGATCGTGTTGGCGCACCGGAGCACGCGCAGATCGAGCAGGACGGCCGGGTCGGGCAACGTCTGCGACGTCCGCACGAGGAAGTGGTGCGCTTCGCCGGCGGTCAGCGAGACGAGCATGTCGTCGACGACCGCGTCGGCGGCCACCTTGTCGGCCAGCAGGCCGACGTCCCGGACGTACGAGGTGGCCCGCACGGTGACGCGGTAGCCACCGACCACGGGCGCCACGGCGGCCGTGAACGGCGCGGGGTGGTAGTCGAGGTCGAGGTCTTCGCCGAACAGGTGGTGGGTGCGGACGTCGCCCGCGACCGCGACCAGCACCTCACCCTTCGGATCGGCGGGTTCGAGCAGGTCGTCGGCCAGGTCCAGCGGCGCGGCGGACCGGGGCGGCA
>NZ_JBFAAX010000514.1:0-4232 GCF_040639995.1 Actinosynnema sp. NPDC023658
GCGGGTGCTGCGCTCGCACGCCGCCGGCGTCGGTCCCGCGCTGTCCGACCGGGTGGCCCGGCTGGCGCTGGTGCTGCGCGCGAACACGATGGCGCGCGCCGCGATGGGCGTGCGGCCGGAGTTCGTCGACCGGATCCTCGACCTGGTCAACGCCGGGGTGACGCCCCGGATGCCGGAGATCGGCTCGCTGGGCACGGGGGACCTCCAGCCGATGGCCGCGGCGGGGCTGGTGCTCACCGGCGAACCCGCGCCCGCCCGCTTCCGGGGCCAGGAGGGGCCCGCGCCGGACGTCCTCGCACGGGCCGGGCTGGCGCCGGGCTTCCAGCTGGAACAGGGTGAGGCCCTGCCGCTCATCAGCGGCGGCAGCGTGCTGACCGCCCGGTACGTCGACGCCGTCGTGAGGGCCGAACGGCTGCTGGACACCTACGACGGCGCGTTCGCGCTGTTCCTGGAGGCGACCAGGGCCGAGCAGGGCGCGTTCGACGCGCGCACCCACGACGAGCGCCGCATCCCGGCCGAGGTCGAGGCGGCCCGGGTGACCCGGGCGCTGGTCTGCGGCACCGGCTGGATGACCGAGGAGGGGCGCAAGGCGGCCGGTGAGGACAGCCCGCGCATCCAGGACGCGGTGTCGGTGCGCGCCACCCCGCACATCGTCGGGGCGCTCCGGCAACGGCTGGCGGACGCCCGCGGTCACATCGAGCGCGAGGCGAACGCCTCGACGTCCAACCCGCTGGTGTTCGGCAAGGCGGGCGGCGGCTACGAGTTCGTCATGGGCGGCAACTGGGACGCCGCACTGCTCGGCCACGAGATCGACTCGCTCAACGCGCAGGTCGCGGACCTCGGGGTGCTCTCGCAGGAGCTGTCCGGCCGGCTGCTGGCGGACAAGTGGAGCTACCACCTGCCCGCCAACCTCGCCGGTGGGGAGATCGGCCTGAACTCCGGCATGGTGCAGGTGCAGACCGTGGCCGTGGCGCTGGTGCCGGAGATGCAGCAGCTGGCCACGCCCGCCGGCACCCTGTCCCGCCCGGCGAAGTTCGGGCAGGAGGACCACAACACCATGGCGATGGCCTCGGTGCGCGCCCTGCACGCCAACCTGGACCGGCTGGAGACGGTGCTGGCCGTGCAGGTCCTGATGGCCGCCCAGGGCATCGACCTGATCAAGGGCAAGATGGCCGCCTTCCCGCTGGGTGCGGGCACGGACCGGCTGCACCGGGCGGTGCGCCGGCACGTCGCGGCCCTGGCCGACGACCGGTACCTGACGCCCGACCTGGAGAAGGCGATCGACCTCGTCCGCAGCGGTGAGCTGAGCCGTGAGGTCCGCGCGGCCCTCGCGCCGGACCAGAACCGGTGCGCCGCCTAGTGCCGGCCCGGGCGGTTTGGGCTGAACGGCGGCCGGCCGTCGTCGGAGGTGGCTGCCTATAGTCCGGCGAGATGTTCTGGGAGCGCTCCCAGAAGTCACTCGACGGAAGAGGGATTCTCGATGAGGAGAGTTCTCGCCGGTGTGCTCGCGACCTCGGTCGTGGCCGGCCTGGTCACGTTGGCGGCGCACGCGAGCCCGCGCGCCGCCGCCGATGAACCCGTGGTCGTCGTCTCCAGCACGTTCGACGACGGCACGGCGCAGGGCTGGACGGCCCGCGGCGGCGAAGTCGTGGCGCCGAGCACCGCCGCCGCCCACAGCGGCACGCACAGCCTCGCCGTCACCGGCCGGACGCAGACCTGGGAAGGCCCGACACTGAGCCTGCTCGACAAGGTGCAGAAGGGCACCCGCTACGACTTCTCGGTGTGGGTGCGCCTGGCGGCGGGCGAGTCGGCCACGCAGGCCCGGCTGTCCGTCGAACGCCACACCGCCGGCACACCGAGCTACGAGACGGTCGTGGGCGACACTGCGGTCACCGCGAACGGCTGGGTGAACCTCCGCGGCAGCTACACCCTCGCCGCGGACGTCGACTTCCTCACCACCTACGTCGAGGTGGGCGGTGCCACCACGGCCCTGCTCATCGATGACTTCGCGCTGTCCTACACGCCGTTGCCGCCGATCCAGACCGACATCCCGTCGGTGAAGGACGTGCTGGCCGACCACTTCGCCGTGGGCGCCGCCGTCGAGGGCGCGCAGCTGCTCGACAACCACGGCCAGCTCCTGGCCAAGCACTTCAACTCGGTCACCGTGGGCAACGCGCTGAAGTGGGACGCCACCGAGCCCACCGAGGGCGCGTTCCGCTACACCGACGCCGAGGCCATCGTCGCCTGGGCCAAGGCCAACGGCTCGGCGGTGCGCGGGCACACGCTGGTCTGGCACCAGCAGACCCCGGCGTGGGTGTTCCAGGACGCCGCGGGCAACGACCTGACCGCCACGCCGGAGGCCAAGGCGCTGCTGCTGGCCCGCCTGGAAGCGCACATCCGCGCCGTCGTCGGCCACTTCGGCGACGACATCCGGGTGTGGGACGTGGTCAACGAGGTCATCGACGAGAACCAGGCCGACGGCCTGCGCCGCAGCAAGTGGTTCGAGATCACCGGGCTGGACTACCTGCGGACCGCGTTCCGGGTGGCCCGCGAGGTGGCGCCGCACGCGCAGCTCGTGATCAACGACTACAACACCAACGTCCCGGCCAAGCGGGACAAGCTCTACGACCTGGTCGTGGCGCTGCGCGCCGAAGGTGTGCCGATCGACGCGGTGGGCCACCAGATGCACGTCAACGTGCAGTGGCCCTCGCTCGCGGAGACCGAGGCGATGCTGGCGAAGTTCGTGCCGCTGGGCGTGGACCAGCAGATCACCGAGATGGACATCTCCCTCTACACCGACAGCAGCCAGTCCTACCCGACACCGCCCGCGGACCTGTTGCTCACGCAGGCCTACCGGTACCGCGACTTCTTCGCGCTGTACAAGAAGTACTCCGACCACATCAGCTCGGTGACGCTGTGGGGCCTGGCGGACGACAGCACCTGGCTGGACAGCTTCCCGGTCACGCGCAAGGACCACCCGTTGCTGTTCGACACGCGGTTGCAGGCCAAGGACGCGTACTGGGGTGTGGTGGACCCGAGCCGGATCGGCGGCACGACCACCACGACCACGACCACCACGACGACAACCACGACCACGACCACTACCACCACCACGACTCCGCCTCCGGCGTCGTGCGCCGTCGCGTACACGGTCGGCAGCCAGTGGCAGGGCGGTTTCCAGGGCGAGGTGCGGGTCACCAACCGCGGCACCGCGGCGGTCAACCCGTGGACGGTGGCGTGGTCCTTCGCGGACGGTCAGCGCATCACCCAGCTCTGGAACGGCGTCCACACCCAGGACGGCGCGGCCGTGAGCGTGCGCAACGCGTCCTGGAACGGGATGCTCCCGCCGGGCGGCTCGGTGTCGTTCGGGTTCCTCGCGAGCTGGGCGGGCAAGAACGGCAAGCCGACCGCGTTCACCCTGAACGGGGCCGCCTGCCAGGGCTGAGTCAGTCCTCGACCACCTTGTAGTAGCGCAACGGCGTGTAGGTGTTCGCCGTGTCCGCCGTCCACTTCCGCTCCACGGGAGGCTCGCCGTCGGGGCCGGTCTGCTCGCGCACGACCGGCTCCGACTTCGCCTCGTCCGCCCACCGCACGAACAGCGCCGCGTGGTTCGCGTTCACCAGGGCGTCGCCGGGGCGCAGGTCGGCGCGCGGCACCTCGGTGGCGACGTCGCGCAACGTCGTCGTGGTGCGGGAGTGCGTCAGGCCCCACGCCATCGACACGTAACCGGAGCAGTCGGTGCGGTAGTCGCCGTAGTCGTTGCGGTGGCAGGCTTGCTGGCTGTAGGGCACCTGATCGTCCAACCAGGACCGTGATCTGGTCTGCGTCTCGTCGCGCGAGGTCGCGCGGTCCTCCGCGGTGGTGCCGCAGGTGATCAACGCGTCCGGATCGCCGGCCGCGTGCGCCGGCGCCTGGAACGCCGCCGTGCAGGCGAGCACGGCGATCAGGGTGCGGGTGCTCATCGGACCCCCTCGGGTCGAGGTGTGGCCGCGGGCTCGCCCCGTCCGCGGCGTCGACAGCACGGGGTTTCCCGGTGAGCGCGCCGGAGTAGCGCCGAACCACTCGGCCGGGTGGCGTGCCGGGCGACGCCGTTTCACCCGGAGCGGCGGGGGTAGTCGGACCCTGGTCACAGCCGAGGTCGGAGGGAAACCGGGATGCGGGTCGTCGTGGTCGTCGCCGTGCTGTGCGTCGCGGTGGGGTGCGGTGACGGCTCGGGATCGGCCGGGTCGGGT
>NZ_JBFAAX010000515.1:0-4219 GCF_040639995.1 Actinosynnema sp. NPDC023658
CCGGGGCACCTCGGCTCCACGGCGGTGGGACAGCACGGCGGGCGCGGCGACCGCGCCGAGCAGGGCCACCAGGCCCCCCGCGGCCACGTCGTTCACGGTCGCCGCGGTGTCGTCGACACCGGGCAGGTACCCGAGGACGACCGGCGTCGCCGCGATCCAGCAGCCCGCCACGAACAGCAGCGGTCCGGTCCAGGGCGCCTCGCTCGGGGCCATCATGCCCACCAGCGCCACGACCACGACGACGCTGCCGGACAGGATGTCGCTGACGTGCCCGGTGATCCGGGACCCGACCTCGCCGTAGCCGAGGGCGAAGGGCGACATCAGCAGCCACAGGCCGACCAGGAACGCCAACGCGCCCGAGGGAGCGGCGATCGTCGCGGCTCGTGATCGCGGTGCGGTCATCGCCGGCCGGCTCGGATCGCGGCCCGCCGACGCCTGTCCGCACCGGTGGTCGTGCCGGTGGAAGGTGCGGTGGCCCGGCGGGGACCGCGGAGCACCCGTTCGGCGGCGACGCCCAGGGTCGCCGCGATGATCACGATGCCGACGCCGGCGCTGACGAACCCGATCCTGCTCACCGGAAGTGGATACCGCATCGGCCGATGCGGATCGGCACCGGGGACCCGACCGTCAGGCAATCGCAAGGCGGACAGGCACCGCACGGTGCCCCCGACGACCGACCGGCGGATTTACAACGTTGGCACAACGTTGGAAAGTGGCTCTGTCCCGTCAACGACGACAGCGCCGGGAGCTCAGCCATGCCGATCCGACGTCGCACGTTCCTCACCGGCAGCGCCCTCACCGCCTTCGGCGCGGCGCTGCCGGGCCGGGCTTCCGCCCAGGCCACGGCGCTGTACACCGCGCAGCGCGCCCCGCTGCGACCTTCGGCCTTCCTGCGGCTGCCACCGGGCGCCGTGCGTCCCCGAGGCTGGCTGGCGACCCAGTTGGGCAAGCAGCTCGACGGCTTGAACGGCCGGTTGCCGGAGGTGTCGCACTTCCTGCGGTTCGACTCGACCGGCTGGGTGCGGCCCGACCTGGCCGGCTGGGAGGAGGTGCCCTACTGGCTGCGCGGCTACGGCGACCTCGGGTACGTCACCGGTGACGCCCGGGTGCTGGCGGACACCGAGCGGTGGGTCGAGGCGGTGCTCGCCACCCAGGCGGCGGACGGGTTCTTCGGCCCGTCCTCGCTGCGCGGCTCGCTCGCCGGCCACGCCGACCTGTGGCCGCACATGCCGATGCTGCACGCCCTGCGCTCGTGGACCGAGTACCACGGGGACGGCAGGGCGGAGCAGGCGTTGACGCGGTTCTTCGCCTTCGCCGCGCGCCAGCCGGACGGGGTGTTCTCCGACGGGTGGGGCGCGACGCGCTGGGGTGACGCGATCGACGTGGTGCTGTGGCTGTACGACCGCACCGGCGACGCGTCGCTGCTCGACCTGACCCGCCGCATCCACCAGCACTCCGCGAACTGGGTCGACGGCCTGCCGACCCTGCACAACGTCAACATCGCGCAGGGGTTCCGCGAGCCGGCCCAGTTCTCGGCCCTGTCCGGCGACGACGCCCACCGCGCCGCCTCCTACCGCAACTACGACGCGGTGATGGGCCGGTACGGCCGGTTCCCCGGCGGCGGGTTCGCGGGCGACGAGAACGCCCGCCCCGGCTACGGCGACCCGCGCCAGGGCTTCGAGACGTGCGGCATCGTGGAGTTCATGGGCAGCCACGAGCTGCTCACCCGCCTGACCGGCGACCCGGTGTGGGCCGACCGCACCGAGGACCTGGCGTTCAACCTGCTGCCCGCCTCCCTTGACCCCGCCGGCCGGGTGACGCACTACGTGACCAGTGCCAACGCCGTGCAGCTCGACGACTCCCCCAAGCGCCGCCGCCAGTTCCAGAACGGCTTCGCCATGCAGGCCTACAAGCCGGGCGTCGACCAGTACCGCTGCTGCCCCCACAACTACGGCCAGGGCTGGCCGTACTTCGTGGAGGAGATGTGGCTGGCCACCCCGGACGGCGGTGTCGCGGCCTCGCTGTACGGCCCGTCGACGGTGACGGTGAAGGTGGCCGACGGCACGCCGGTGACCATCACCGAGGACACCACCTACCCGTTCGGCGACACCATCACCTTCCGGGTGGCCACCCCTCGCCCGCTGACCTTCCCGTTCACCGTCCGCGTCCCCGGCTGGTGCGCCGACCCCGTGCTGACCGTCAACGGCGGCGGCGTCGCCGTCCGGGGCGGCCCGCGGTTCGCCACCGTCCACCGGACCTGGGCCGACGGCGACCGGCTGGTGCTGCGCCTGCCGATGACGCCGCGCACCCGCACGTGGACCGGCGACCACGACGCGGTGTCCGTCGAGTACGGCGCGCTGACGTTCTCGCTGCGCGTCGAGGAGCGCTGGAACCGCTTCGGCGGCACCGAGTCCTGGCCCGAGTACGAGGTGAAGCCCGGGTCGGCGTGGAACGTCGGGCTGGTGCCCGGTCAGCCCCTGTCCGTGACCACCGGCGGCGACGTCGACGACCCGTTCACGCTGTCCACCGCGCCGATCCGGATCACCGCCAAGGCTCAGGACATCCCGGACTGGGCGGTCGACGGCGAGAACGTCGTGGGCACCCTGAACGGCGGACCGGTCGCGAGCACGGCGCCGGTCCGCGACGTCACGCTCGTCCCCGCGGGCGCGGCACGCCTGCGGATCACCGCGTTCCCGCGGACCGGCGGGTCGGACGGCTGGGGCACGCCCGGTGTGGTGCTGCGCGTGCAGAACAAGAACAGCGGCAAGGTGCTGGCCGTGGACGGCTCGTCGACGGCGAACTCCGCGCGGGTGGTCCAGTTCTCCGACACCGGCACGGCCGACCACCGGTGGCGGCTGCTGGACGTCGGCAACGGCCGGGTGAAGCTGCGCAACGAGAACTCCGGCAAGGTGCTCGGCGTCGACTCGATGTCCACGGCGGACTCCGCCCAGGTCGTCCAGTTCGACGACAACGGGACCGCGGACCACCGGTGGGAGCTGGTGGACAACGGCGACGGCTGGTTCCGCCTGCGCAACGCCCACTCGGGCAAGGTGCTCGGCGTCGACGCGATGTCGGGCGCGGACTCCGCCCGCGTGGTCCAGTACGCCGACAACGGCACCCCGGACCACCTGTGGCGGATCGTGCCGGACGGCGTGGTGAAGGTGCAGAACCTCAACTCCACAAAGGTGCTCGCCGTCGACCGGATGTCCACCGCGGACTCCGCCCGGGTGGTGCAGTTCTCGGACGTCGGCACGGCGGACCACCGGTGGCGCTTCCTGCCCGACGCCGACGGGTGGTTCCGGATCCGCAACGAGAACTCCGGCAAGGTGCTGGGCGTGGACCGGATGTCCACTGCGGACTCGGCGGTCGTCGTCCAGTTCGGCGACACCGGCACCGCCGACCACCTGTGGCGCCTGCGGCCCGACACCGACGGCCTGTGGCGGGTGCAGAACAGGAACAGCGGCAAGGTGCTGGGCGTCGACGGCATGTCGCCGGCCGACTCGGCGCAGGTCGTGCAGTTCTCCGACACCGGGACCCCCGACCACCTGTGGCGGCTCCTGCCCGCGTGACCACCCTCGTGTGACATGCGCCACTCCGGTTCACGCCCGCTTCCCGCCGATCCGTCTTGTGCTCGTCAGCAGGTGCGGGAGCGAAGGAGCAGGGCGATGAACAGGATCGTGGTCCTCGGTGCGGGGTACGCGGGCATGGCCGCCGCGGTGAACCTGGCGGCGCGCACCAAGCGGCGCGAGGACGTGCGCGTCACCGTGGTCAACGCGACCGAGCGGTTCACCGAGCGGTTGCGGCTGCACCAGGTGGCGGCCGGCGAGGAGGTGGCGGACCTGGCGATCCCGGAACTGCTGGCGGGCACCGGGGTCGGGTTCGTGCGCGGCTGGGTCACCGGTGTCGACGCGGCCGGGCGGACGGTGCGCGTCGACGACGAGGTGGTGCTGGAGTACGACACCCTGGTCTACGCGTTGGGCGGGGTGGCGGACACCGCGACCGTTCCGGGAGTCGACGACCACGCGCACACGGTGAACAGCATGCAGGACGCCGTCCTGCTGGCACAGCGGCTGGACGGGCTCGGCGGCGGCACCGTCGCGGTGTGCGGCAGCGGGTTGACCGGGGTGGAGGCGTCGGCCGAGATCGCGGAGCGGCACCCGGAGCTGGACGTCGTGCTGCTCGGCCGGGACGAGCCGGGCGCGGGGCTGGGACCGAAGGC
>NZ_JBFAAX010000516.1:0-4211 GCF_040639995.1 Actinosynnema sp. NPDC023658
AGCAGGGACACCGCCGGGAGCGACCCGCCCAGCAGGAGCCGGCCCAACGCGTAGTCGAGCGCGGGCACGGCCAGGCACAGCGCGAAACCCCACGGCGGCGCGGTCCTCGGCTTGGTCCGCGCCGCCCACGGCGTCCGGTTGAACGGCTTGGCCACCGACAGCCACACCTGGCAGGCCAGCGCCGAGGCCATCAGCAGCGAGCCGACGCGCATGAGCAGCGGCGAGCCGCCGGGGTGCAGGTTCGGGCTGAGCACGAAGATGCCGACGTACAGCTGGCTGAACGTGATCACGAACTTCGCGAGCACCCACCAGTGCCGGAAGTAGCCCCACGCGGTGAGGCCGGACAGCATGAGCCCGCTGAAGGCCGACGTGGTGGCCATGAACTGCAACACCTGCACGTCGAGCAGCTCGGCCGCCTCGAACGCCGACCGCCGCTCGGGCGCGGACAGCGCGTGGTCCACCACCACGAACAGCGCCAGCGCCATGGACATCCAACCCGTCGACGACACGACGTGCACCCAGACCAGCAGTTTCCGACCCATGCCCCACCCCTGTAAGTAGCCTGTCTACCTATAGTACGGCTACCTATGGGGCACGCTCGGCGCTACGGGCGGCGCAGCTTCGTCAGCCTGAGCCGCTCGGCGTCGGACAACGCCGAGTCGGTCAGCACGCGCACCCCGCGCGCGCCGATCGGTTGACCGTCCACGGACGTCACCCACCCGGTCGGCACGTCGGTGAACAGGGTGACCTCCGGCGTGTCCGCGAAGTGGCCGTAGCCCAGCACCGTCGACCGGCTCACGCTCGGCCCGTTCAGCACCACGTAGTCCTGGTCGGCCAGGGTCGGGTCGGTCACCCACGGCACCTCGTCGCCCAGCGTCCAGCCGCCGACGCCGCCGTAGCGCAGCAGGAACGTGCGGGCGTGGTGGATCGTGACCACGTAGTGGTGGTCGGCCTCCGGCTCGGTGCGCACGGGCGTCCGGGTGAAGGTGAGGCCGTAGGAGACGCCCGCCGCGTGCAAACCGCGCGAGAACGCGGCCAGGTCGCCACCCCCGGTGCTGATCGCCCTCGACAGCGCCGACCACGCCCCGGTGGCCGTCTGGTTCGGCAGTCGCGCGCCCGGCCACGGGTCGCGGATGGTCATGCCGCCCCAGATCAGCCGCACGGCGGGGGCCGGCCAGACGTTGTCGCGCTCACCCCGGTAGAGGGTCATGTGCGGCATGGGAATACTCCTCGCGAGGAATTCGTGAAGAGAAATCGGCCTCGATCCTACGCTGAGCAGCACGGATCGGAAACGAATTCACCGCCAAGGAGTACCGGCCCGCAGAAATAGTGTGTTAAAAGGGGGAATATGCAATGCAATTCCTCCGGGCGGACGAAGGGGCCCGCCGCTGGTGCGCGGCGGGCCCCTCGGTCGTGCGGAGCGCGGTCGGACCGTTCGGGTTAACGGGGGAACAGGTCCCGGTACGAGCCCTGCGTCTGCACGTTCAGCTCACCGACCCGGACCAGCTTCGCCGTCGCCGTCCGCGGGTCGCGGATGTCGAGCACGTCGAAGCCCTTGGCGATGTCCGAGGAGTAGATGTAGCCGTTGTAGTAGTACGCCGACCACGAGCCGCCGCCCGCGCCGTCGGGCAGCGGACCGCGCTCGAACCAGCCGATCTCCTTGGGGTTGCGGGAGTCGGTGAAGTCCCAGACCGAGATGCCGCCCTGGTACCACGCCTGCACCATGATGTCGCGGCCCTGCACGGGGATCAGCGAGCCGTTGTGCGCCACGCAGTTCTCCGTGTCGGCCTGGGTCCGCGAGATCTTGTAGTAGGAGCGGAACTCCAGCTTGCGGTCGTCACCGCGGCCGGTGATGTCGTAGATGCCGTCCGCGCCGCGGGTCGGGCCGATCTTCTCGTTGCAGGTCGGCGCACCGCCGCCGCCGAGCTCGTCGGTGAAGACCACCTTGGTGCCGGCGTTGTTGAAGGTGGCCGAGTGCCAGAACGCGAAGTTCACGTCGTCCTGCACGCGGCTGATCTCGCGGGGCTTCTCCCGGTCGGAGATGTCCCACAGCACGCCGTCACCCATGCACGCGCCCGCCGCGAGGTCCTTCGACGGGTACACGGTGATGTCGTGGCAGCCCGAGGTGGCGCGGACGTAGCCCTCCTCGACCGTGCCGTCACGGCCGGGGTTGCCGCCGTCGGGGAACACCACGGTCTCGGACAGCAGGGAGGCCGACGCCGGGTCCTTCAGCGGCACCTTGACGATGGAGATCAGGTCGTGCGGCGGCTGGCAGTCCGGGAAGGTCGCGCTCGGCCCGTACGACGAGACGTACAGGTAGACGTTCTTGCCCTTCTTGTCCGGCACCATCGTGTGCGTGTGCGAGCCGCACTTGGTCTCGACCGCGGCGACGTACTTCGGGTTCTTCTTGTCGCTGATGTCGAAGACCTTGATGCCCTCCCACGCGTCCTTGTTCGTCGCGGGGAGCGGGGTGCTCGCGCAGGAGTTGTCGCTGCGCGAGGAGTCGGTCGACAGGAACAGCAGGTCGCCCTTGACCGAGATGTCGTTCTGCGAACCGGGGCACCAGACCGTGCTCACGACCGCGGGCCGGTGCGGGTTGCGCACGTCGTAGACGACGAAGCCGTCGTAGTTGCCGTCGAACGCGTAACCGTCCTGGAACGCCAGGTCCGACCACGTCGAGGAGGAGGTGAACGGCGCGGGCTTCGGCAGGTTCGCCAGGTGCTTGACGTTGCGGCTGTTGCGGATCTCGTCGATGCCCGGGATGCCGTCGGCCGGCTGCTCCTGGCTCGACAGCTGGGTCTCGGACAGTCCGGCCAGGTCCGCGTCGTCCGGCGCCGCGGTCGCCTGGGGCGCCCAGGCCGCGACCGACAGGCTCAGCGCGAACGCCCCCAAGACCGCCACCGGTGTTCTGCGGCGGCGGGTCAAAACGCGTGCTTCCACTTCAGGTTCCCCTTCCAACCCGGTGCAGGGTTCGCGCAGTATCACCCGTTTGCAAGGCTAAGGACCAGACCCGATCGTCGGGATTTTCCGACTTCCAACCTGTGGGACCGCCGGGTACGTTGGCGGCCGGTGGAGGCTCTAGGGGGTAGCGGGATGCGGATCGTGCTCGTCGCCGTGCTGGTGGCCGTCCTCGCCGGCTGCACGTCCGGGTCGGACGACCAACCACCGATCATCGCACCGCAGGGGCCCGGTGAACAGGCCAGGACGGTGGCGCCGGACGACTTCGGCACCGACCGGTGGGTCGCGCCCAGCGAGGCGGACCTGCGGTACGTGGCCCGCATGATCGTCCACCACCGGCAGGCGCTGGACATGTCCGCGCTGGCCCCGGAGCGGGCGCAGAACGAGACCGTGCGCGGCCTCGCGTCGCGGATCCACGACACCCAGGGGCCCGAGATCGCGGCCATGGAGCAGTGGCAGCGGCAGTACGCCGAGAACGCGCCCGCGCACGGCCACAGCGCCGACCTGCCGGAGGTCGACCACGGGTCCATGCCGGGCATGGCCACGGACGCGCAGCTGGCCGCGCTGACGGCGGCCCGCGGCGCGGACTTCGACCGGCTGTTCCTCCAGCTCATGATCGCCCACCACGAGGGCGCCGTGCAGATGGCGGTCGAGCTGCTGTCGTCCGGCACCGACGTGCGGGTCGAGGAGATGGCCAACGACGTGACCGCCTCGCAGACCGACGAGATCAACCGGATGAAGGCGATCACCATCCCGTGAGCGCCGCGCCCGCTCCGTCCCCACACCGCCCGGGTTCCGTCCCGACGTCGCGTAGGTAACGAAAAGGCTAAGCTCGGGTGGGTGCCCAGGATCAGCGCCGACACGTTGGCGCAGCACCGCGCGAACCGGCTGAGGGACCTGCTCGACGCGGGACGCGACATCGTGACCTCGGAGGGCGCGAGCGCGCTGACCCTGGCGTCGCTGGCCCGCCGGGTCGGGCTGTCCCGGCCGAGCCTGTACGAGTACTTCCGCTCCCGCGAGGAGCTGGTCGCCGCGATCGTGTGCGACGAGCTGCCCGGGTGCGGGCGCAGGCTGACCGACGCGGTGCGCTCGGCGGTGGGCGTGGAGGCGAAGGTCGAGGCCTACCTCCGCACCGGGCTGGAGATCGTCGCGGACGGCGGCCACAGCGCGGTCGTCTCCCTGTCCACGCACGCGCTGCCCGAGGCGGCCCGCGCCCGGATCCGCGGTGAGCACGACAAGCTCCTGACGCCCCT
>NZ_JBFAAX010000517.1:0-4207 GCF_040639995.1 Actinosynnema sp. NPDC023658
TGGGGGAGTTGTGCAGGTTGAGCTCGAACAGCTTCGGGGCGTCGGCCTCGCTGAACTCGACGAAGTCCTTGACGCCGACCTGGTGCGCAACCTGCTCCAGCGGGTGCCGGTGCCGCAGGCGGGGCCGGACCCGACGGGCCAGTTCCCGCCCCACGTCAACCCGAACAACCACCGCTGACATGCGTGGCGCCCTGTCCGGGCTGACCACCCGGGGCCGGTGCCTCCTGGCCGCCGGCTTCGCGGCCGGGTTGTGCGCGATCGTGCTCAACGAGCGCGACCTGCTGCGCGTGGCCGCGTTCGTGGTGGCCCTGCCGCTGCTGGCGGCCTGGCTGGCGCAGCGGGCCAGGGTCGGCCTGCACGCGAACCGGTTCCTGCACCCCAGCCGCGTCCAGGTGGGTTCGGCCACGGACGTGCGGGTGGAGCTGCGCAGCGCCGGCCGGTTGCCGACCGGTGGGCTGCTGCTGGAGGACGCGGTGCCGTACGCGCTGGGCGCGCGCCCGCGGTTCGTGGTGGAGCGGCTGCCGCGCAACACGGTGACCGTGCTGCGGTACCCGCTCAAGCCGGTGATGCGCGGCATCCAGCAGGTCGGCCCGCTGATGGCGCGGATCACCGACCCGTTCGGGCTGGCCGAGTACGACCGCGAGATGGCGGGCCGCAGCCGGCTGGTCGTGGTGCCGCGGGTGGTGCAGCTGATCGGCCTGCCGAGCGGTTCCGGCATGGGCTCCGGCGACGACGGCTCGATCCGGCTGCGCGCCGGGCAGGGCGAGGACGACGCGGTCGTGCGGCCCTACCGGCACGGCGACGACCTGCGGAAGGTGCACTGGCGCTCGACGGCGCGGCGCGACGAGCTGATGGTGCGGGTCGAGGAGCGGCCGTGGCGCGGCGGCACGACCGTGCTGCTGGACCACCGGCTGGTGGCGCACCGGGGCAGCGGTCCCGGCGCGAGCATGGAGTGGGCGGTGTCGCTGGCCGCGTCCGTCTGCCTGCACCTGCACCGGTACGGCCACCGGGTGCGCCTGGTGGGCGACGACGGCAAGGTGCTGGCGGGCGGACCGGGCGACGGCGGGTACAGCGACTCGGTGGTGCTGGACGCGTTGGCCGCGCTGCCGCCGTCGCACCGCCGTGAGCCGGCCGCGGGCCTGGACCCGGGCGCCGGCCAGGAGGTCATCGCGATCCTCGGCGGCAGCACGCCCGCCGTGATCGACTCGTTGGTCCGCAACCGGCCGCGCGGGATGCGCAGCCTCGCGGTGGTGATGGACGTGGGCGCGTGGGCGTCCGCGTCGGAGGACCCGGCGCCGGACCCGGCCGACGCCCAGCGGTTGTTGAGCGGCGCGGGGTGGGGCGTGGTGGTGGCGCGTCCGTCCACGCCGATGGGGCAGGTCTGGCAGGAGCTGTGCCACAGCGCGGGCAACCGCGGCCCGGTGGTGCGCACGGAGGTGGGTTAGGTGACCGGCAGGACCGCCGTGGCGGGGAACGGGAACTGGGTGGTGAGCGCGACGCCCGCGGTCGCCGGTCTGGCGACTTGGTGCGCGTCGACGGCGCTGTCCAGCGTGCTCGACGGTGTGCTGTGGCTGGTGTACCTGGCTGTGGCGATAGCGGTGGTCGGCGGGACGGGCGTGCTGCTGCGGGCGACGCGGCTGCCGTCCCCGGCGGTCGTCCTCGGGCAGCTGCTCGCGCTGCTGTGCCTGCTGGTGACGATCTTCACCCGCAGCGGTGTGCTGATCGTGCTGCCCGGACCGCAGTCGTTGCAGGACCTGTTGCGGGTCCTGGGTGACGCGATGGGCGAGGTGCAGACCGGCGTGCCGCCGGTGCCGGACAGCCCGGCCATGCGGTGCCTGGTGATGGTGGCGATCGGGCTGGTCGCGATCGTGGTGGACGCCCTGGCCGTCGGCCTGGCCGCGCCCGCCGCGTCGGGGCTGGTGCTGCTGTGCGTGTTCGCGGTGCCCGCGTCGCTGGCCGACGAGATGCTGCCGCTGTGGACGTTCGTGTTCGGCGCGGGTGCGTTCGCGCTGCTGCTGGCCGTGGACGGGCAGCACCGGCACGAGGCGTGGCGCGGCAGGTTGCCCAGCGGCGGGCAGAGCGGGTCCGGGCCGGCGGCGACCGCGGTGGCCGGGCTGGCCGTGGTGGTCGCGCTGCTGGCCGGTGCGAGCCTGACCCTGGTCGGCACGGTCGGTCGGCTGCCGGGCACGGGTGACGAGATCGGCGGCGGCAACGGCGGCCTGGGCATCGACCCGATGACCCAGCTGCGCGGCATGTTGAACCAGGGTGCGCCGCGGGAGCTGTTCCGGGTCCGGAACATGCCGGCCACCTCGGCGTACCTGCGCGCGATGACGCTGCGCCAGTACGTGCCGGACAAGGGCTGGGAGCTGGGCGGGAACATGCCGGAGGGCGTGCCCGCGAACGGCGCGCTGCCCGAGCAGCCCGGCGACCCCGGCGGCGGCCCGACGACCAAGGTCCAGATCGAGCCGGTCAACTGGGTGGACAACTGGCTGCCGGTCTACGGCCGGCCGCGCGGCGTCGAGGAGGTCGACGACAACTGGAGGTTCGACCCGGGGCGCGGGATGATCTACAGCGTGCGGGCCCGCAAGTCCGGGCAGTACACGCTGGAGACGGTGTTCGAGTCGCCGTCCGCGGACACGCTGCGGCGGGCCACCGGCCCGATGGACGTCGACCCCGCGTACCTCGAAGCGCCGGGCGTCCAGGGCCGGGTGGCCGCGCTGGCCCGGCAGATCGTCTCCGAGCACGACAACCAGTTCGACCGGGCGACGGCGCTGTACCGGTACTTCACCGACGGCACGCAGGGCTTCGAGTACACGACGCAGACCACGGACTCGGCCACGTCCGTGGACGCGCTGGAAGACTTCGTGTTCAACGGCAAGAAGGGGTTCTGCGAGCAGTACGCCTCGGCGATGGCGATCATGGCCCGGTCGGTCGGCATGGCCGCGCGGGTGGCGCTCGGCTTCACCGCCGGGTACGCCACCGACGACTTCCAGTCGATCACCTCGCAGGACGCGCACGCGTGGGTCGAGATCTACTTCCCCGGCTACGGCTGGATGACCTTCGACCCGACGCCGCTGTCCGACGGGCGCGGCGTGACGCCGCCCTACATCTCCGGCCTGGACGCCGACGACGAGGAGGACGGCTCCAGCGCGGGTCCGACGACTACGGCGACCACGACGACCACGGTGGACACCTCGTCGTCCGCGGAGGCCGTGCCGGACGCGCAGGGTGACAACGGGGCGACCACGACCGAGGACACGACGCCCACGTGGCACCTGGTGACGCTCGGCGTGGTGTTCCTGCTCGCGCTGCTGGCGGCGGGACTGGTGATGTTCGGCGGGTCGCGGTTGAACCGGCCCGCGTGGCTTCGTTCGGCGGTGTCGTCGGCGGCGGCGGTGCTGTGGGCGGTCGTGCTGGCGTTGGCGGTGGCGCTGCTGTCGTGGCCGGTGGCGATCGTGCTGCTGCTGTTGCTGGCCGTGGCGGCCCCGGCGGCCTTGCGGACGTGGCGGCGGCAGCAGCGGCTGCGGGCCGTGGCGGCGTTGGGGCCGGACGCGGCGAGCGCGGCGTGGCAGGAGCTGGTCGCGGAGTCCGTCGACCGTGGTACGCGCGTGCCGCGCACGGAGACCGTGCGGGTGGCGGCGCGGCGGTTGGTGCGGGCGCACAACCTGGACGACCAGGGGCGGGACGGGCTGCGCGCGGTCGTCGGCGCGGTGGAGCGGTCCTGGTACAGCGCGCACGGCACGACGGACCCGGCGCTGCCGGGTGCGGTGGACGACGTGCGCCAGAGCCTGCACCGCAACGCGCCGCTGGCCCTGAAGGCGAAGGTCCTGCCCCGGTCGGTGCTGCAACCCGAGCCACCGACCGAACCGGACACGGACTGACATCGTTCCCGTGATTCGGTGACGTCAGGGCCGGGGCCGGCGCGAACCGCGCTCCCCGGCCCTTCACCATCCCTCCCCTGCACACCACCCCACCGCGCGACCCGGCTCTCCTGCCTACCGCCTGGTCCTTCCGCTCACGACCGCCCGCTGGCGGCTTCCCATCGACCCCCTCGTTCCTGCCGCATCGACTCGTGACACGCAGACGGCCCGCTCCCGGAACATACCGGGGCGGGGCGTGTGCGGTGTTGGGGGGGGCGGTCGGGGGGTGGGGGGGGTGGGGGGTGGCGCGGGCTACTCGTCCTCGAAAAGGGGAGGGGAACCTTATT
>NZ_JBFAAX010000518.1:0-4189 GCF_040639995.1 Actinosynnema sp. NPDC023658
CCGCTGTTGGCCTTGCCCGCGAAGGGGTTGCTCTCGCTGGCCGCCTGCGGGGTCCACGAACCGTTGAGGCTGCTGGCGGTGAAGGAGCGGAAGTAGCGGCCGTTCGCGCCGATGGCCTCGACGATCATCAGGTACTGGTTCTGACCCTGCACCTTGTAGACCTCGACGGCTTCGAAGAGGTTGTTGGTCGAGTCGCTCATGATGGTGGTGTAGGAGGAGCCGAAGCTGCCGGGGAAGTTCCCGATGGGCATGCTGGCGCGGTAGATCTTGCCGTTGTCGCCGGCGAAGAACAGGTACATGTTCGTGCCGTCACCGATGATGGTCTGGTCGATCGGGCCGGTGCCGGAACCCGAGATGCTGCCGGTGAACAGCGGCTGCGCCGAGGACCAGCCGTTGGGGTTGGTGGGGTCGTTCGACGTCTTGTAGCTGAACGCGGTGGCGCCCCACTGGTAGGTGAGGACCCAGATGTTCTTGGGCGCGAAGTAGAACAGGGTGGGTGCGACGGTGCCGGAGTTCATGGCGTTCTGGGGTGCGGAGGCCATGTCGGACCAGTTGGTGAAGGTGCCGAAGTTCATCGAGCCCCAGCTGCTGCCGGTGTCGTGGGTGGTGGCGTAGACCAGGTGCTTGCCGTTGTACATGACGTGGGTGAAGTCCTTGAGCGACACCCAGCCCGACCTCGGGTTCGCCAGCGAGCCCGTCGACGTCCAGCGGTAGCTCGACGGGAGGCTGCATCCGCCGGGGTTCGAGCTCGTCGTCGTGGTGGTCGTGGTGGTGGTGCCGCCACCACCGACGCGGACGAGCTGCCACTGCTGGTTGCTGCCACCCCAGTCGCTGTACTGCACGACGTTGCCGCCATCTGCGGTGGACGCGCCCTGCACCTCGACCGCCTTGTTGCTGTTGCGGTTGATCAGCCGCACGTAGCCGCCGTCGGAGTCAGCGAGCCGGAACTGCTGGTTGGTGCCGTTGCCGTCAGCCCACTGCACGATGTTGGCGCCGTCGGCGGTGGAGAAGTTGTAGACGTCCAGGACCTTGCCGGACAGGCGCGACTTGACGCGGTAGTAGCCGCCGCCGGAGTCCACGAACTGCCACTGCTGCTGGTTGCCGTCGTTGCGCGTCCACTGCGTGATCCGCGCGCCGTCGTTGGTCGCCAGGTTGTAGACGTCCAACGCCTTGCCGCTGTTGCGGTTCACCAGCACGTACCACGCGGTCGTGTCGACGGTCGCCGCCGACGCGGGGGCCGCGTTGAACGCCGCCACCAGCCCGCCGATCAGCGTGGTGACGACGGCGATGGCACCGGCCAGGCGTCGTCTGCGGGATCGGGGGACGGCGGTCGGGCGGTGGCCTGTTTCGGCCATGGGTGTGCTCCTCTTCGTTGAGGTGGGGGCGAACCGCGGCACGGCTGCGGCCTGCGCGCCGGGACCGCCGCTACGAGACGTCGGTGTTACGCCGGGGTGTTGGTGGCGCGGGTGGCCGTTGGAGCACGGGGTGGGAGACCGATCGGTGCTCGCCCGGCGGTCAAGGCAGACGCCGCCCGGCGACCTCGTGCCGCAGCAGCGGCACTTCGACGTTCCTGGCTGGTAGATCGACTGAGAAGCACCCTGCCACCGCCGAGTCCAAGGCTGATCGAGTACGACAATCGGAACGCCGTGCCCCGAGGTCGTGCCCCGTCGTCCACGGCGCACGACCACCGCGGCTCGCCGCCCCGGTGCACGGTTCCGGCCTCCGAAAGTATCGCCACCGGTGGCCGGTTGTTTCGGGTGGAACTCTTTACCTTTCGGGCCAATCTAGCCAGGCGAACGCGCAGCGTCAACGAGTCGGAGCAGTCTGGATGTGAGCGCTAACCCGAGGAGCTGATCATGTCGAGGCTGTCGAACGCCGTCGAACTCCCTGTTGAGGTAGGCCTCGGTGTCGATCATTCGACGCAGTGTGGTCCGGTGCCGAGGTGTTCGCGGGCCGGATGTTAGCGCGAACATTGACCATCGCGGAGCGGCATCCGCTGTGGTCAGGTGGTCTTGATCGAGCCTGGAGCCGACGGGTGCGGTGGGCCGCGTGAGGCCGCTTGCGTGGGCGGGCTGTGGGCTGCTGGCGGCCGGGCACCGAACGGTCCACTGTGGACAGGACGACCATCGGCGTCTCGTACGTCGAGGGCCCGTCCAAGCGGTGGATCGGGAGAGCGCACGGGGGCTCCGAACGTCTCATCTCCGACAAAAGCCATGCACCCGATGACCGCGATGTGGTCCCCTGTTGACCGGGTCGGGGGACACCGTTGTGGGGGGTTCGGGATGAGCGAAGACAGATCGAAGGCAGAGCCACCGGCGGTCGGTCCGCCGGCGGAAGCGCCAGTGCCGCAGCCGGTTGCGGAATCGGCGCAGCCTGGAACGACGGATGCGGAGCCGGAAGGGCCGACCGCCGGAGCGGCGACCGCGGCACCGCCGGTGGAGCCCGCGCCGGCTGGATCGGTGGCACCGCCGGCCGCCGGACCCGATCAGGCTGAACGACCGGCCGCCGAACCGGCGGCCGTCGGACCGGCGATGGTTGCGCCGGCGACCGCGCACTCCGCTGAACTCCCGGCGGCTTACCCGACCGTCGCGGCGAACCTGTGGGCGCGGCCGGGCGGGCCGGAGGAGCAAGGGGTGTGGGTCGACCCGACGCCGACCGACCCGATCCTGCGGATCCCCCCGACGCCGCCCGAGCCGAGGTCCACCGCGGCCGCCGTGCTGTTGAACCTGACCGGGGTCGGCGCCGGTTACTTCTACCTGCGCCGACGGTGGCGGGCGTGGACGGCGACCGTCCTGGCCGTCGTGCTCGTCGTCGTCGCGTTCGCCACCGGCGCGGCGGCGAACCCGTGGCTGTGGCGGGTCCTGGCGGCGGTCTGGCTCGCGGTCCTCGTCCTGGACGCGCGGCGGATCGCGGTGAAGCACCCGCCGGTCGCGAACCGCCGGCCCGTGGTGATCGGGGCGATCGCGGTGGCCGCCGTGGTGGGCGCGTACGTCGGGTACGGCGTGCTGGGCCGCAGCGCCTACGACGACGGGCTCGCCGCTCAGGGGCGCGGTGACTGCGCGGCGGCGACCGACCGGTTCAAGGCGGTGACCGGGCCTTACGAGCTGACGCTCAGCTCGGACATCGCCGCGGCGAACCGCGGTCTGGCCGAGTGCGCCGACTTCACCCGTGCGGCCGACTCCGAGGACGAAGTCACCGCCGTGCGGCGCTACGGGCAGTTCCGCGTCGACCACCCGGACAGCCCGCTGCGCCCGTTCGTCCGCGACGAGCTCGTCGAGACCTACACGACCTGGGCTCGCGGCCTGCGCGACGAGGGCCGGTTGGCCGACGCGATCAAGGTCTACCGCGACCTGCTCTCCGAGGACGAGTCGTTCGCCCCGGAGGTCGCGGACGCCTACCTGCGGTTGGCGAAGAAGCTCACCTCCGAGACGCCCGTCAGCGCCAGTGAGGCGGCCACCGCGCTGGAGGCGATCGCGGACGAGTTCGGCAGGACGCCGTCGGCCAAGGAGGTCCCCGCGGCGTACGACGCGCTCTACGCGGCGGCCACCGCGCCGCTCGCCGCCGGCCGGCCGTGCGAGGTGGTGGACGTCCTCGCCTTCTTCGCGGGTCTGACCAACGACGTCGCCGCGAAGGTGACGGGCGAGGCGAAGAACCAGTACCCGCGGGCCATGCTCGACTGCGGGCTGAACGAGCTGCGCGACGGCCAGGCGACGCGCGCGGTCGCCACGCTGGACCGGTTCGTCAGCACCTTCCCGGGCCACGCCGACCTGCCGCAGGCCCAGTCGGCGCAGATCGCCGCCAAGGTGGCCATCGGCACCGGCGCGCGGGTGCAGGTGCCCGGACCCCTCGGCGCGGGCGGGCCGATCACGGTCACCTTCTACAACGCCGTCAACAGCTCGATCACCATCAAGCTGGCGGGCTCCACCGCGCACGAGTTCACCCTGCCGCCGTGCACGACCTGCCCGGAGTTCTACCCGGCGGGCGGCGGCAGCGCCGCCTGCGACTCACCCCTCGGGAAGCCGCTGTTCGCCGTCGGCCTGGGCGAGGGCACCCACCACCTGCTCGCCGAGTTCGACCGCGGCAGGGACCTGGTCAAGCAGTTCGACGCCAGTCCCGCCGCGTTCGACTCGTACTGCCTGTACTCCGAGCGCGAGAGCTGATCCGGGGTGCGGCCGGACCTGACGACAGG
>NZ_JBFAAX010000519.1:0-4185 GCF_040639995.1 Actinosynnema sp. NPDC023658
GGCTGCCGTGTGGCCCGGGTGTGGTGCGCGTGTGGCCGGGGCGTGGGCGCGGCGTTGGGGTGGGGTTCGGCGGGACGGCGTGCGGCGGCCCGGCGCGGGGTGACGAGGGCGTGCGGCGGTCCGGTCCGTGTGCCGGGTCGGACGTGCGGAGGCTCAGGTGTGCGCCGGTCCGGACGCGGGGTGGTCCGGGTGTGGGGCGGGACTGGCGTGGGGGCGGCCTGGGTGTGGGCGGAACGGGCGTGCGCCGGTCCGGGTGTGGGCGCTTCGGAGCACGCGGCGGTCCGGGCGTGCGGCAGTCGGTGGTGCCTGCGGTCCTGCCGGGTGGCCGGCGAGGCGTGCTGCTCGACGCTAGGGCGGCTAGGGCGGCTGCGGCGACGAGTTGTCCACAGGCAGGCGCTTGCCGGGCCCGGTTCGTCGGTCGTCCGTGGCAGGATCGAAAACAGGGATCCCCTGGGCGGGGACCCCTGCGAAGCCCGGCCGACGGCCGGTCAGCGCTGCCGGGTCAGTGGCCCGCCATGATCTTCTGCAGCGCGTCGAGCGCGCGGCTGGCGGTGCTCTTCACCGTGCCCTTGCTGATGCCGGTGGCCTCCGCGATCTCGGCCTCCGACAGGTCGCCGTAGTACCGCAGCACGAGCACCTCCCGCTGCCTCGGCGGCAGCTGGGACAGCGCCGCCACCACCGCCTGGTGCTCGGCGGTGAGCATGGCGAGGCTCTCCGCCGACCTGGCGTTGGCCACGTGCGGCGGGGTGTAGTCGCGGGCCGTCTTGCGCCGCCTCAGCACGCTGCGCGAGCCGTTGACCACGGCCGTTCGCAGGTAGCCCACGGCGGCCTGCGCGTCCCTCAGGTTGGACCAGTTGCGGTGCAGGCCGGTGAACGCCTCCTGCACCACGTCCTCCGCCGTGGCGGGCTCGTCGACCAGCAGCAGCGCCAGCCGGACCAGCCGCATGCGGTGCTGGCGGTAGAGGTCCTCCAGGGTCAGCGGGCCGGTCGGGGCCGGTGCCGCGCCGTCCTGGATCCGCAGGTTCGTCAGCGTGTCCTGCACACGCGCGATGCCGCCGCTGTTCCGATCCGGACCGACCACGGAAATGACGTTACCTCCTCGCGGGGTAGCTTCGGCGCGGCGCTGCACAACGGAGGGGGCTTTCGATGGCTCGGTTCGCGGTCGAGTTGGTGTTCGGGGACAACCCGGAGGAGCGGCTGGCGGTCCGACCCGCGCACCGCGAGTACCTGGCGACGCTGGTCGAACGGGGTGTGCTGCTCGTCTCCGGCCCGTGGACCGACCAGACCGGCGCCCTGCTGGTCTACGAGGTCTCCGACGAGGCCGAGTTGCGCGAGATCCTCGCCGCCGACCCGTACACGCCCGCCGGCGTGGTGGCCGAGACGCGCGTGCACGAGTGGGAGGCGTTGATGGGCACCTGGCTCCGGCCCGACGCCTAGTCCTTCCTGGCGGCGGCGGTCCCACCCGGTCCGACCAGGCCGGACAGGTCGTTGGCCGCCATCTCGCGGTCGGCGGCGGGCACCGACTTCGGCGCCTGCCGGTCGACCACCCGCGGCGTGAACGCGCGGAACAGCTTCAGGCCGCCGACCCAGCCCGGCACGTGCACGGCCTTGGACCGCCGCGTGATCCCGCGCACCACGGCCCTGCCCACGTCGGACACCGGGTACTTCCTGCTCGCGAGCCCCGGCATCGACCTGCGCAGCGGGCCGAACACGGGGTGCTCGTCGGCGCTGTCGACCATGTCGGTGGAGATCCACGAGAAGTACGCCACACCGACGTCCACGCCCAGGTGCCGCACCTCGGCGCGCAGGCTGTCCGCGAACGCCTCGCAGCCCGCCTTCGCGGCGGAGTAGGCGGCGTTGCCGGGGATGTGCACGATCGCCGCCAGCGACGACACGACCAGGCAGTAGCCGCGGCTCGCGATCAGGTGCGGCAGGCACGTGCGGACCGTGCGCCACACGCCGAGCAGGTTGACCTCGATGACGCGTTCGAAGGCGGCCGGGTCCATCGAGCGGATGAAGCCCGTGGCGGCGATGCCCGCGTTGGCCACGACGACGTCGATGCCCCCGTAGTGGTCCACCACGCCGTTCACGGCGGTCTCCAGGGCCTGCCAGTCGGTGACGTCGGCCTCCCACGCCCGTCCGCCGCACTGCTCGGCCACCTGCCGCAGCCGGTCGCCCTCCAGGCCGATCAGGGCGAGCTTCGCGCCCTTCGCGGCCAGGCGCCGCGCCACCTCCGCGCCGATGCCCCTGGCCGCGCCAGTGATCACGACAACCTTGCCCGCAACGTCCACGGTGACCTCCTCGGCATCCGGCCAGGGAGGCCACCGTAACGCAACTTACCGCCAGTAAGCTACTGGAGAGTTAAACTTCGCTGGCCCTGGTCAGGGCCGTCACCTCGTCCGCCTTCAGCTCCAGGTGCAGCGCGGGCAGCAGGTCGGTGAGCTGCTCGGCGGACCGGGCCGACGCGATGGGCGCGGCCACGGTGGGCTGCTCCGCCAACCACGCCAGGGCGACCGCCGCCGGGGTGGTGCCGTGGCTCTCCGCGACTTCGTCCAACGCCTCCAGCACGCGCAGGCCGCGGTCGTCGAGGTACTGGGACGCGGCGCCGGCCCGCGCGCTCTCGACCCGCACGCCCGGCCGGTACTTGCCGGTCAGGAAGCCCTTGGCCAGGCCCCAGTACGGCGCGGACGCGAGGCCGTGGTCGGCCACCGCGCGGGACAGCTCGCCCTCGTAGGAGCGGTCGACGAGGTTGTAGGCCTGCTGGAGCGCGACGAACTTGGCGAAGCCCTCGCGCTCGGACACGGCGAGCGCGGACGTGAGCCGGTCGGCCGTGTAGTTGGACGCGGCGACGTGCCGGACCTTGCCGCTGCGGACCAGGCGGTCGAACGCGGCCAGCGTCTCCTCCTGGGGCGTGCCGGGGTCGTCCTTGTGCGCGTAGTACAGGTCGATGTGGTCCACGCCCAGGCGGCGCAGCGAGTCCTCCGCGGCGCGCTCGATCGTGGCCGCCTTGAGGTTGTCCAGCCCGCGCAGCATCCCGACCTTGGTCGCGACGACGATCGAGTCCCGGTTGCCGCGGGCGCGCAGCCACCGGCCGATGATCGTCTCCGACTCGCCGCCGGTGTGCCCCTCGGCCCACGCCGAGTACGAGTCGGCGGTGTCCACGAAGTTGCCGCCCGCCTGCGCGTAGGCGTCGAGCACGGCGAACGAGGCGTCTTCGTCGGCGGTCCAGCCGAACACGTTGCCACCCAGGCACAGGCGTGACACGTCGAGGTCGCTGGTTCCCAGATTCGTCATGGGCCGAAGCTACGACGGGCGGTCCATCGGCGCCGAATGGAGGGGGCCGGATGGAGGGGACAGGACTAAATGCCGGCGAACCGGGGTTGCCAGTCGGCAGCACCTAGTTCGCAGGGAGTCGAAATGACGGTCGAGTTGGGCAGGTACGGCGTGTGGGACCGGGCCGCGCGGTGGGGCGGGCGCGGTGAGGACGCGGCGGAACTGGAAGAGCTCGGCTTCGGTGCGCTCTGGCTCGGCGGGATGCCCGACGGCAGCGTCCTGACCACGGTGTCCGCGCTCTTGGACGCCACCGCGAAGATCGCCGTGGCGACCAGCGTGCTAGACGTCTGGACGACTCCGGCGGGCGAGGTCAACGACGGCTACCGGGCGCTGGCGTGGACCGACCGGTTCCTGGTCGGCATCGGCGTGGGCCACCACGAGCTGGTGGGTGAGGTGTATCACAGCCCCTACCAGAAGCTGATCCACTACCTGGACGAGCTGGACGTGCCGCGCGACCGCCTGGCGCTGGCCGCGCTGGGCCCGAGGGTGCTCCGGCTCGCCGCCGCCCGGACGAGCGTCGCCCACCCCTACCTGGTGACGCCCGACTACACGGCGCGGGCGCGCGAGACCGTCGGCGCGGGCGTGCTGCTCGCGCCGGAGCAGCACGTCGTGCTGGAGGAGGACCCGTCGCGAGCCCGTGACCTGGGCCGGGAGGCGTTGGCCGGGTACCTGGAGCGGCCGGACCACACCCGCAACTGGCTGCGCCTCGGGTTCACCGGGGACGACCTGGCGGGCGGCGGCAGCGACCGCCTGGTGGACGCCCTGGTCGCCTGGGGCTCCGTCGAGCGGGTCGCGCGGCGGCGGCGCGAGCCGCCCGAGGCGGGGGGCGCGGCCGGGGGGGGGGCGGCGGGT
>NZ_JBFAAX010000520.1:0-4185 GCF_040639995.1 Actinosynnema sp. NPDC023658
CGATCACGGTGGTGCCCTCCGCCCCCACGACGACACCGCTGTTGTTGACGCACCAGCCCCCGTGCTCCTGCAGGTAGGCGAACACCCCCGGCGCGAGCTCCACCGACGTCGGGGCGGGTGGCAGGTCGGTCCGCACGCGTGACACGGTCAGACCCCCTCCAGCAACGACTTCGCGATCAGCATCGTGGCCATGCTGTTGGCGCTGAGCGCGTCGCGGGCCTTGGCCAGGTTCACCGCGGTGCTCTCCCGGTCACCGGCGACCTCCGGGCGCAGCCGGATGGTGTGCTCCGAGGTCAGCACGGTCTCGCCCGGCCCGGCCTCGATGGTCCAGCTGCCCAGGTGCAGGTCGAGCAGCGGCGGCAGGTCGAGCTGCTTGTAGCCGATGCGGCTGGTGCCCTCGGTGATCCGGATGGACATCGTCTCGTGCTCACCGACCTTGGACAGGGTCGTCATCCGCAACGACTGGACGTCGGGCGTGCCGTAGTCGTCGAGCCGCACGGCCGCGACGTGCGGCAGCCGATCGGTCCAGTGCTCGGCCTCCCAGAGGAACGCGTGCACCGCGTCGGCCGGGGCGGTGATGCGGACGGAGTCGGCGAACGTGCGGACCTCGCCCCTCCCCCGCTCCGCGACGGCCTTGAGGTCGGCCAGCTCGGTCCGGCTGTTCTCGTCGGTGACCTGCTCGATCCAGGCCAGCGCCTCCGGGTCGTCGTCGACCGCCGAGAACGTGTGCAGCAGCCGCAGGGTCGTCCGCCCGGGTCCGTCCTGCTCGACGACCCAGGTGCCGCTCATCGACGCGATCGGCGGCGCGGGCACCACCTGGCGGAAGGTGATCCGGCGCGACCCCGGGTCCAGCTCGCGCACCGAGGTCCACGATTTCACCAGGTCGCCCGCGCTCGCCCAGATCCGGAAGGTCTCGGTCGTCCCGCGGTGCTCGACGTGCTTGACCCGGATGGTCGGTTCGAACAGCTCGGGCCAGCGCTCGGCGTGGGCGAGCAGGGCGTAGACCTCGCCGGGATCGGCGTTGATCGTGATGTCGTGCGTGGTGTCCATTGCGGTGCCCTCGCGTCAGTAGTTGCCCAGCCCGCCGCAGACGTTGAGCGCCTGCGCGGTGATGGACGCGGCCAGTGGGGTGGTGAGGTACTCGACGAGGCCCGCCACCTCGTCGGGCGTGCTGTACCGGCCCAGCGGGATCTTGGCCTCGAACCTGGTCAGGACGTCGGCCTCGGACACGTCCCAGATCCGGGCGTAGTTCTCCCGGACGTGCTGCGCCATCGGGGTTTCCACGTAGCCGGGGCAGACGGCGTTCACGGTGACGCCGGTGCCGGCCAGCTCCAGGCCCAGCGCCTTGGTGAACCCGACGACGCCGTGCTTCGAGGCGCTGTACGGGGCGCCGAGGACGACGCCCTGCTTGCCGCCCGTCGAGGCGATGTTGATGATCTGCGCGGACTCGCGCGTGGTCATCTTCCCGGTCGTCAGCACGTGCCGCGACATCAGGAAGACGCTGCGCAGGTTGGTGTTGACGACGTTGTCCCACAGCTCGGTGGACAGGCCGCTGGTGACGCCCCCGCCGGGGATGCCCGCGTTGTTCACCAGGGTGGTGACCGGCCCGAACGCCGCCACGCCCGCGGCCACGAAGGACTCGACCTGCGACTCGTGCCGCACGTCGCACGACCGGCCGTCGGCGGTGATGCCCAGCTCCGCGAGTTCGGCGACGGTCTCCTTCACCCGTCGCGCGTCCCGGGCGCCGAGGAAGACCCGGTGACCGGCGGCGCCCAGCCGCTTGGCGATCGCCAGGCCGATGCCGCTCGTGCCGCCGGAGATCAGCGCGACCCGGTCGTCGGTGTGCTCAGGCAGCATTGCGGCGCTCCTCGTCGATCACGTCGAGCAGGGCGGCCGGGGTCTTGGCGTGGTCCAGCACGTCGTCGTCGAGCAGGACCCCGTGCTCGCGCTTGAGGAGGTTCAGCACCTCCAGCAACGCGATGGAGTCGAAGCCGATGTCGTCGAAGGGGGCGTCCGGGTCGACGGTCGTCGCGAGGTCGACGGTGTCGTCCTCGCCGGCCACCTTGCGGAGCACCGCGGTCAGGGTGTCGATGTTCACTGCGTTCTCCCGTTGTCGGAGTCGGATTCGGTGCGCGGCTTCGTCAGCACCACCGCCGAGTTGAAGCCGCCCCGGCCCCTGGCGAGCACCAGGACCGTGTGGACCCGGCCCGCGGCCGGGTGGTCTACGACGTGCAGCGCGCTCGCCGCGTCGGAGAGCTCGTAGCGCGGCGTGGGCGGGACGACCTGCTTGGCGATCGCCAGGCACGCCGTCGCGACGTCGAGCGCGCTGCCCGCGCAGCCGAGCCGGCCGATGCCGGTCTTCGGCACGGTCACCGGGACACCGCCCGGGCCGAACACGGCGCTGATCGCCCGCGCTTCGCGGTCGTCCATGTCGCGGGTGCCGAACCCGTCGGCGAACACCGCGTCCACGTCGCCCGCGTCCACCTCCGCGTCGCGCAGCGCCACGCGGATCGCGCGCTCCAGGCCGCGGCCGTCCCGCGCCGCTCCGTCGAACGTGGACGCGAAGCCGGCGACCTCGGCGTAGGCGTCGCGCGAACCGGTGCGGTCGGGCCGTTCCAGGGTCATGATCGCCCCGCCCTCTCCGGACACGAACCCGTCGGCGCCGGGCGAGAACGGCCGGTACGCCGTCCTCGGGTCGGGGTCGGTGGTCATGAGCCCCGCGCTGGTGTACGCCGACCAGCCCCACGGGCACAGGTTGGTGTCCACGGCTCCGGCGAGCACGAGCTCGCAGTCGTGCCGCAGCTGCCGTCGTGCCTGGCCGACCGCCTCCATCCCACCGGTGTCGTCGGTGACCAGCGCGCGGGCGGCGCCGCGGAGGTTGTGCCGGATGGAGATCTGGCCGGTGTTGACCGCGTAGAACCAGGCGAACGACTGGTACGCGCTGACGTGGGCCGGGCCTCGCGACCACAGCGCCTGCATCTCCTTCTGCGCGAACTCGAACCCGCCGCCGTTGTTCGCGGTCACCACCGCCGAGGCGTGCTCGGCGTAGGCCCCCTCCGGGATCGCGGCGTCGTCGAGCGCCTCGCGGGTGGCGATCAGCGCGAACTGGGTCACCCGGTCGGTCTGCGGCAGCAGCCGGGCGGGCAGGTGGTCCCTCGGGTCGAACCCGGTGTGCTCCCCGGCGATCCCGGTGGCGTACTTGCCGCCGTCGAACCGGGTGATGGGGCCGATGCCGTTGGCCGAGTCGAGCAGCGCGGTCCAGTACGGGTCGACGCCGATACCGAACGGCGTGACGACGCCGAGGCCGGTGATGTGCGGTCTCATCGCGTCGCACCCGCCTTCGAGATGATCATCGCGCTCTGGAAGCCGCCGAACCCGCTGCCCACGCTGAGCACGTGCTCCGGGGACGCCTCCCGGGCCCGGACCGGGATGTAGTCGAGGTCGCACTCGGGGTCGCGCTCGGCCCAGTTGGCGGTGGGCGGCAGCAAGCCGTGCTGGAGGGCCAGCAGGCAGGCCGCGATCTCGATGGAGCCGATCGCGCCCAGTGAGTGACCGACCATCGACTTGATCGAGCTGACCGGCGTGCGGTAGGCGTGCTCACCGAGCGCGCGCTTGAACGCGGCGGTCTCGTGCCGGTCGTTCTGCTTGGTGCCCGACCCGTGCGCGTTGACGTACCCGATGGCGGTGGGCGGGATCCTCGCCTGGTCCAGGGCCGCGGTGATGGCCGCCGCCATCTCCACGCCGTCCGGGCGCAGGCCGGTCATGTGGTAGGCGTTGCACCGGCTCGCGAACCCCGACAGCTCGCCGTAGATCGGCGCACCCCGCCGGCGGGCCGACTCCAGCTCCTCGATGACGAACATCGCCGCGCCCTCACCGAGCACGAACCCGTTGCGGCTGCGGTCGAACGGCCGCAACGCCCGTTCCGGCTCGTCCAGCCGGGGTGTCGTCGCCTTGATCGCGTCGAAGCAGGCGATCGTGATGGGCGAGATCGGCGCGTCGGACGCACCGCACACGGCCCGGTCGACCGTGCCTTCCCGCACCAGCTCGACCGCGTGCGCCACGGCGTCGAGCCCGGAGGTGCACCCGCTGGACACCACCGAGACCGGCCCCTCCGCGCCGACCTCCACGGCCAGCTCGGCGGCGATGGAGCTGGGGATGTAGTAGCTGTAGTAGTGCGGGGTCGCC
>NZ_JBFAAX010000521.1:0-4183 GCF_040639995.1 Actinosynnema sp. NPDC023658
CGGGGTGGGGGCTTTGTGACGGGGGTGTGGCGCCAGGGGACGGGGGTGGTCGGCCGGCTCGAAGTGGTCGGGGCGGTCGGTCGGTTTCCTCATGTTCCAACCGAGGGACGGTAACGGCGTTTCCGTACATGTTCGGCCGTTGTTCACCCGATCGTGTCGGGTGACCGCGAACCCGAGGCGTCGGAGGCCCGTCCGTCTGCCCGTACCAACGGAAGGGCACCCCGGGCCGAAGCCCGAGGTGCCCGTCAGCACACCCTATATATAAGGAGCGGTGGCTCAGCCGCGCAACTTGTTGCGGCTGCGCTCGCGACCGCGCTGGTTGGCGTCCAGGATCACCTTGCGCACCCGCACGACCTCGGGCGCGACCTCGACGCACTCGTCGGGGGCGCAGAACTCCAGCGCCTCCTCCAGCGACAGCCGGCGCGGCCGGGCCAGGGTCTCCATCACGTCGGCGGTCGACGTGCGCATGTTCGTCAGCTTCTTCTCGCGGCAGACGTTGACGTCCAGGTCCTCCGCGCGCGGGTTCTCACCGACGACCATGCCCTCGTAGGCCTCGGCGCCCGGCTCGACGAAGAACGTGCCGCGGTCGGCCAGCTGGATCATCGCGTACGCGGTGATCTGGCCGGACCGGTCAGCGACCAGCGAACCGTTGTGCCTGGTCCGGATCTCGCCGGCCCACGGGCCGTAGCCCTCGGACACGGCGTTCGCGATGCCGGTGCCGCGCGTCTCGGTGAGGAACTCGGTGCGGAAGCCGATGAGGCCGCGCGACGGCACGACGTACTCCAGCTTGATCCGCCCGCTGCCGTGGCCGGACATGTTCTCCATCCGGCCCTTGCGGTTGGCGAGCAGCTGGGTGATGGCGCCGAGGTGCTCCTCCGGCGCGTCCACGGTCAGCCGCTCGAACGGCTCGTGCAGCTTGCCGTCGATGGTCTTGGTGACCACCTGCGGCTTGCCGACGGTCAGCTCGAAGCCCTCGCGCTTCATCTGCTCGACCAGGATGGCCAGCGCCAGCTCACCGCGGCCCTGCACCTCCCAGGTGTCGGGGCGCTCGGTGGGCAGCACGCGGACCGACACGTTGCCGACCAGCTCCGAGTCGAGCCGGGCCTTGAGCACGCGCGCGGTCAGCTTGGTGCCGCCGCCGCGACCGGCCAGGGGCGAGGTGTTGACGCCGATCGTCATCGAGATCGCGGGCTCGTCGACGGTGATCCGCGGCAGCGGCTCGGGGTTGTCGACGTCGGCCAGCGTGTCACCGATGGTGATCTCCGGGATGCCGGCGATGGCGACCAGGTCACCCGCCCGCGCCTGCTCGGCGGGCACGCGGTCCAGCGCCTCGGTGATGAGCAGCTCGGTGATCCGGACCTTCTGGACCGAACCGTCCTCGCGGCACCACGCCACGGTCTCGCCCTTGCGGATGCGACCGGCCTCGATGCGGCACAGCGCGATGCGGCCGAGGAACGACGACGCGTCGAGGTTGGTGACCAGCGCGCGCAGCGGCGCGTCCGCGTCGCCCCGCGGGGCCGGGATGTGCTTGAACAGGACCTCGAACAGGACGTCGAGGTTCTCCTCGTCGGGCAGGCCGCCGTCCTCGGGCTGGTTCAGCGACGCCCGGCCGGCACGCGCGGAGGCGTAGACGACGGGCAGGTCGAGGACCGAGTCGTCGGCGCCGACCTCGGTGGCGAGGTCGAGCAGCAGGTCGTGGGCCTCGTCGACGACCTCGGAGATGCGGGCGTCGGGGCGGTCGACCTTGTTCACCACCAGGATCACCGGCAGGCCGGCGGCCAGGGTCTTGCGCAGCACGAACCGGGTCTGCGGCAGCGGCCCCTCGGACGCGTCGACCAGCAGCACGACGCCGTCGACCATGGAGAGGCCGCGTTCGACCTCACCGCCGAAGTCGGCGTGGCCGGGGGTGTCGACCACGTTGATGGTGACCGGTCCGTCGGGGGTGTGGCGGCGGACCGCGGTGTTCTTCGCGAGGATCGTGATGCCCTTCTCGCGCTCCAGCTCGCCCGAGTCCATGACCCGGTCGACGAGCTCGGCTCGCTCGGAGAAGGCGCCGGACTGGCGGAGCATGGCGTCGACGAGAGTGGTCTTGCCGTGGTCAACGTGCGCGACGATCGCGACGTTGCGCAGGTCGTTGCGGACCAGCGTTTCCTGGATCGACGCGGTGGCCGTGGGCACGCGGAACTCCTAGAGCTGTCAGTGCGAGGAAAGCCAGGCGCCGGACATGGATCGCGCGCAGCCTGACTACAGCTTACCGGTCGGAGTGCCCTTACCACACACGGACGGCAGGTGAGGTCAGCCTCACCTAGTCTGAGGACACCCGGATGAGTGGAGCACGCCGCGTGGGCAAGGTCAAGGTGAAGAAGAAGTGCTGCCGGTCGACCCCGAGGTGCAAGAGCTGTCCGGTGGTGGCGTTGCTCAAGGCGAAGAAGAAGGCGGCGAAGAAGGCCGCCAAGCAGGAGCGCAAGGAGCTGAAGGCCCTCAAAGAGCGCAAGAAGGAACAAAAGAAGGCCGCGTGACGGAGGCCGTGTGACGTCATCTGCCGCCGGTGACGCGGTGTGACGGTCCTTCCACGGACGTGGGGCACCCGCCGCCCGGCCACGTGCCGGGTGGACGTGGGGCCGTTCGGCGGCTAGCCCATCGCCGCTTCGTTGACCCGCGCCAGCTCGGGCGCCGTCCGGGTGGCCTGGAACTCGACCACCTGGTACTTCGCCAGCTTGCGGATCGCGAACGGGTCGGTGGCCAGCAGCGCGTCCAGCTTCCCGCGCGGCATCGGCCGGGCGATGATCACACCGCCCACGCGGGGCACCTGGCGGCCCGAGGCCAGGAAGTACCCGGCCTCGTACTGCCTGCTCAGCCACTCCACGTGGTCCGGGAGGGTGTAGTCGACCTCGTCCAGCGGCGCGGTGTACTCCAGCAGCACGACGTACATAGAAGAAATGTAGACCCGCGACACACCGGGGTAACACGCTAGAATCGCGGCTATGCGCACTTTTTACCCGTTCTGGTGGTCCGCCTTCAGGCGGCCCTGAGAACTGCGCGTCAGACGAACGCAGGCCGCCCGCCGGGGCGGCCTGCGTGCTTTCGGGGGCCACGTCGAGCGGGCACACCCCGAAGGGATCACCATGATCAGGCTGTCCGCGATCACCCCGTCCGGCCCCGTCCAGCTGGGCAACTACCTCGGCGCGATCCGGCGGTGGGCCGCCGAGGGCACCGAGGAGGACGTCTACTTCATCAGCGACCTGCACGCGATGACGTCCTCGCACAACCCGTCACGGCTGCGGTCGCTGACCCGGGAGCAGTTGGCGGTGCTCATCGCCGCCGGCGTCGACCCGAGGTCGGTGGCGGTGCAGTCCGACCTGGTCCGCGAGCTGGGCGCGCTGACGTGGGTGCTGGAGTGCACCTGCACGTACGGCGAGGCCGCGCGGATGATCCAGTTCAAGGAGAAGTCGGCGGGCCGGTCGTCGGTCCGGTTGAGCCTGCTCACCTACCCGGTGCTGATGGCGGCCGACATCCTGCTGCAGGGCGCGCACGAGGTGCCGGTGGGTGACGACCAGCGGCAGCACGTGGAGCTGGCGCGCGTGCTGGCGCGGCGGTTTAACGGCACGTACGGCGAGGTGTTCGTGATGCCCCGGTCGGTGGTGCCGCCGACCGCCGCGCGGGTCCGCGACCTGGCCGATCCGTCCCGGAAGATGGCGAAGACGGCGAAGGACGCGGCGGGCACGGTGTTCGTGCTCGACCCGCCCGACCTGGTGCGGCGCAAGATCCGGCGTGCGGTGACCGACGACCGGGGCGAGCTGCGCTACGCGCCGGAGGAGCAGCCGGGGGTGGCGAACCTGCTGGAGATCCTGGCGGCGTGCTCGGGGAAGGACCCGGAGGAGCTGGCGGGTTCGGTGAAGGACTACGCGGAGTTGAAGGAGGTCACGGCCGAGGCGGTGGTCGAGGAGCTGCGGCCGGTGCGCGAGGTGACGCAGCGGTTGTTGGACGACCCGGCCGAGCTGGACCGGGCGCGGGCGCACGGCGCGGAGCGGTCCCGTGAGCGCTGCCGCCACCGCCTCGACGCGGCTCTCCGCATGTCCGGTCTGGGCTGAACCGCCTTCCCCACCCCGAGAGTCCTACGTCCACGTCGCGAGAGTCCTACGTTCGTCACCCCCGACTTGTAAGCTCGCGCCTCAAGCGGGTA
>NZ_JBFAAX010000522.1:0-4183 GCF_040639995.1 Actinosynnema sp. NPDC023658
CTGGTCCCGGGTGGTGTCCGCGAGCCAACGCCCACGCCGAGCGGTTCGTCGGCACCGTCCGACGCGAAGTCACCGACCGACTGCTCATCATCAACGAACACCACCTACGGACCGTGCTGGACCACTACGCGACCCACTACAACCACCGACGACCCCACAGAGCACTGCAACTCGCGCCACCACGACCAGACCCGCCGACCGCAAAGCCGGGCTACACCTCGATACGCCGCCGACCAGTCCTCGGCGGCCTGATCAACGAGTACGAACCCACAGCCGCTTAACCGCAGGTCAGACCATACGGCCGACTTCTGGCACCCCACAGCTGCCCATGAGCGATCGGGACAAGGACACGGAGATCCTGGCGTTGCGGCACCAGATCATGGTCCTGCAACGCCAACTCGGTGACGCCCGTCCACGGTTCTCCCCCGCCGACCGGGCATTCCTCGCCGCCCTGCTGCACCGACTCCCGGCGCAAGCGCTTCGTCGACTCCGACTACTGGTGCGCCCGGAGACAGTTCTGCGCTGGCGCCGAGACCTCCTCGACCGTCGCCACGCAGCCAGATCCCGCCCCAAGCGGCCCGGCCGACCACGAACCATCCGCTCCATCCGACTCCTGGTGCTGCGCCTGGCACGCGAGAACCCCACCTGGGGCTACCGCCGCATCCACGGCGAACTCCTCGTGCTCGGTATCAAGATCGCCGCGTCCACGGTGTGGCAGATCCTCAAGGACACCGGGATCGACCCGGCACCCGAACGCACCACGACGACCTGGTCGGCTTTCCTCCGCTCCCAAGCCGACGCCCTGATGGCCTGCGACTTCTTCGAGACGACCACCCTGAACGGCACCCGCCTCCACGTGCTCGCGGTGATCGAGCACGCCAGCCGCCGAATCCGCGTCCTCGGCGCCACCGCACACCCGACCGCGGCCTGGGTCACCCAAGCCGCCAGGAACCTCGCCATGGACCTCGAAGACGCGGGCAGACACGCGCGAATCCTGATCCGCGACCGGGACGGGAAGTACCCGGCACTATTCGACGCCGTCCTCGCCGACGCAGGCATCCAGGTCGTCCTCAGCGGAGTCCGGATCCCGCGCATGAACGCGATCATGGAGCGCTGGATCCGCAGCTGCCGCCGTGAACTTCTCGACCGAACG
The DNA here is from genome assembly GCF_040639995.1 of Actinosynnema sp. NPDC023658. Classification (NCBI taxonomy): domain Bacteria; kingdom Bacillati; phylum Actinomycetota; class Actinomycetes; order Pseudonocardiales; family Pseudonocardiaceae; genus Actinosynnema; species Actinosynnema sp. NPDC023658. Next base: position 1,154 of record NZ_JBFAAX010000522.1, read on the forward strand.
CTGATCTGGAACCACCAGCACCTGCTCCACGCGCTGCACGAGTACAAGCACTTCTACAACACCCACCGGCCCCACCAAGGCATCGACAACGCCCGACCACTACAACCACTGCCACACCCCGCCCCCGATCAGACACCCCTCACCCACCTCGACATCCGCCGACGGCAACGACTGGGCGGCATCCTCAACGAGTACCACCACGCCGCCTGACCTGCACGGACAACATTTTCGGCAAGCACAACGTCGACACACCGCCGAACCATCTGCGGTGATCTGCTCAACGAGCACGAACCCACGACCGCATAAGCGCAGGTCAGACCGTGTGGCCAACTATTGACACCTCACAAGACGACTTTCCGAGTGCCAGTCCGTTCGAGATGGTGCAATTGATCACGCAGCCCTTCAATCGATCATCTGCTGTCGCAAGGTCGATGATCAACCAAGGACTGCTTCCGCGATCAACCGGAGTGCACGTCACCGACCGGGACCTCAAACGGCAAGCTTAGTTCTTTGCGCCGACGAAGATCTGGCGCCGACTACCACGAAAAGTTCATATCGCGACATACCGCGCTGCGACTTCCACACTTGCTAGTGTTCGGCGTAAGCTATCCAAGATGTAAGGTGCCGCAAGAACCCGAAGGCTCACGGAGAGCCACGATGCTTATACCAAAAGTCACAAACACAGTTTGCGAACACAGTCGCCGTTCGAACCTGGAACGCCCCACGGCGACACCCCTGCTGGCACGCACTCTAGTGAACGCCCATAACAAGGGGAACACCGTCCTAGATTCACTAGGACGGTGTTCTATACACCTCTATAACCACAGTGGTATAGCCCATCCCTCGCCAAGCGCAGCGAGGAGATCACCAGGGACCATCCTGCGGTCTTCGGATGTACCATACCCGGAAGGACGGCGACAAGCAAATGGCAGTCGATGCCGTCGCCAGGCTGCTCAGTGAGCCCAGGTTGAAGATCTACAAGCGCCCCTGCCAGGGCGACATTGCCAGGGCGTTGGAGCTGTACGTCTGGAACACACAAGTTGGTGCCGCTTTCGGCGAAAGTTTGGGCTTCCTCGAAGTTGCCCTTCGTAACACGCTAGCAGGACGTATGCATGCGCGTCACACCCATCGGGGCCGACCTCGATCATGGCTTGACGACCCGGCGAATGAACTCAGCAGCAAAGCGATTAAGGATATAGAAACCGCTCGCTGCCGCATTCGCCGCAAGCAGAAACCGCTCACCGAAGATCAAATAATCGCGGAGTTGAGCTTCGGATTTTGGCGCTACCTGCTAGCCAAGCGTTATCAAACAACTCTTTGGATTGACCTCTACCGTGGCTTTGACGCAATCCCAGGAAAGGAACAGCGACACACCATTGAGGCACGTGTTACAAGGCTACACGAGTTTCGCAATCGTTTAGCCCACCATGAACCGGTTTGGAATAAGCCGCTACAAGGTCGAATCGACGACATCAGAGACGTCCTCACCTATATCGAGCCTCAAGCCGCGACATGGTGGAATATTCGATACTGTCGCATCAATACACTTCTTACCACTTGCCCCGTTAGACGTCCGCACCCATAATAACTTCGGTTACACCCCCTTCGCTGTTCGTCGCCGTTCGAGCATCTTTGGAGCACTTCGACCACGCACTCGGCGAGCCGGTGCGTGTCCTAGACCGCCGCGGCCCGCAAGGGGCTCGTGGCCGAGGTGATCAGGTTCAGGACCCCGAGAATCCCGTCGATACCGGCCACTACGGTGTCGTTCGTATTGGATGCGTGGGTGTCAGGACTTTGCACTGGCGTGTTGAGCTGCGACGATCGTGCACGTCGGACCTCCACGGCATGATCGTGAGGTGTGGCGATACGACTGCTGTACCTGATCTTCGCCTGACTCGGTGACTGGCTGGTCCCGCTCGGCTGGCCCTCCGCGGCCAAGGACGTGGAATCGCTGGTACTGCGGCACGAGGTCGCCGTGCTACGCCGGACGAGCCCCTGCCCGCGGCTGGAGTGGGCCGATCGCGCTGTGCTTGCCGCGCTGGTTCGCCAACTCCCCCGACGGCTGCGTGAGCACCGGTTGGCGACATAGGGAACTAACCTGCGATGCACCTGACCGTAGCTACACGTTCGAGTGAACTCGCTGACGCTCAGCTAACACCGACGCCATCTGGAGCGAGACCAGTACAACACTCTCAACATAGTGATCGAGTGCCGCGATGAACCCTCACGCAATCTTCGGCAGTCGGGCAGCAGCAATCCTGTACACGTTCGCGATCGGCGCTTGGCCATTGCCGACCGGGTCGGCCCAGGCCAACGAGCCCGGCACACTCACGCTGGAAGCGCAACCCGCGAAGGTCGCCGCCGGAGGTGTTCCGATCAGCGTGAAAATCGGGAACTCCGGTGGAGCGCCGGTGCGGGGGGTCGGCCTCACGGTCAAAGGACCACCGGGTCTGCAAACCGAGATCAAGCCGACCGCGCTGGACCGTCTCGAGGGTGGTGCGTCGGCCATTGCCGTCGTCACTACGTCAGGCGCCGTAGGCCAGCGACCTTCTGCTCTCATCCTTGAAGCGACTGGAACGTCTGACGCGGGTGACACGGTCGCCCTCGCCACCGTTGATATCGCAACTGCGGAGGCCGCGGCTTCCCTCACCTTGGCGGGCAACACCCGCCTCTCGGACCGGTCCCCCGCTGATGTCCTCGCGATCATCACCAATCCGGGCGATGCCCAGGTCGACGGTGAGGTTCGCGCAGCAGCTGGTGGACACGACGTCCGACTGGCCGCGGCAGCGACCGCCGTCAGTCAGGCACCAGTGGGTACGCCATTGCGGATCTCCGTGCCCGCGCACGGAACGGCGATCGTGTTCGTCCAAGTGACGGCCAATGCGCCGCTGCGACGTGGCGTGGCGCCCGTGGTGGTCACCGCCGCGCTCGGCGCGCTAGACGAGTAATGCGTAAGTCGGTCAGTGGTCGTAGGCGGTCAGGGATCGGGTGACGGGTTGGCCGGTGGCGCGGTTGTGCCAGATGGCGGCG
>NZ_JBFAAX010000523.1:0-4165 GCF_040639995.1 Actinosynnema sp. NPDC023658
CGCGCCGACGAGGCCGACCATCTCCATCTTCTCCAGCACGATGCGCCGGACCTCGCGGAGTCGGACCTGAACGACGCGCGGCTGGTCACGGCGAGGGAGGGCGGCGGCCACGGCCTGCACGCCCAGTGGGCCGACGACCTGCACCACGCGCTGCACGTCGCGTTGAGCGGCGAGACGTTCGGCTACTACCCGGACTTCGAGGGCGCGCTGGGCAAGACCCTGCGCGAGGTGTTCCTCCACGCGGGCACCTGGTCGTCGTTCCGCGGTCGCAGCCACGGCCGCCCGGTGGACCGCGAGCGGCTGCCCGGCTACCGGTTCCTCGCCTACCTGCAGAACCACGACCAGGTCGGCAACCGCGCCACGGGCGACCGGCTGACGGCGACGGTGCCGTGGCAGCGGCAGGCGGTGGGCGCGGCGATCGTGCTGAGCTCCCCGTACACGCCGATGATCTTCATGGGCGAGGAGTGGGCGGCGAGCACGCCGTGGCAGTTCTTCGCGTCGTTCCCCGACCCGGAGCTGGCCGAGGCGGTGCGCACCGGGCGTCGGCGCGAGTTCGGCCGGCACGGGTGGGGCGAGTCGGAGGTGCCGGACCCGATCGACCCGGAGACCGTGCGCCGGTCCACGCTGCGCTGGGACGAGGTGTCCGAACCCGGCCACGGCGAGCTGCTCGACCTCTACCGGGCGTTGATCGCGCTGCGCCGGTCACGGCCGGAGCTCTCCGACCCGCGGCTGGACCGGTTCGCGGTGCGCGAGGAGGGCTCGGTGCTGGTGCTGCACCGGGGCGCCCTGCGGGTGGTGTGCAACCTCGGTGGGGACGCGGAGGTGCGGCTCGACGTCGAACCTCGCGAGGTGCTGCTCGCGTCGACCGGGGTGAAGGTGGACGGGCAGGCGGTGCACCTGCCCGCCGACTCCTTCGCGATCGTCGACTGCGAGGCGGTCACGCCCCCTGGTCGGCCGTGAGCCAGCCGACCTCGGTGAGCTTCTCGGCGAGCAGCCGGCCGGCCAGCGCGACCTGGTCGGCCAGCTGTCTTCGCACTTCCGGCCGCTCGTCCTCGGACTCCTGGGCCGCGTCGTAGGCCGCGACGAGCCTGCGCGCCGCGTTCACCACGTCCAGCCAGGGCGACTCCGCGACCGGGGCCGGTTCGTCCGCCGGTTCGGCGGAGTGCACCGCCCGCACGGCCTGGCGCGGCCCCAGCTCGGTGGAGAGGTCGAGCAGCTTCAGCGCGATCGTGTGCAGCTTCACGTTGTGGTGCTGAGACATCCGCACGAGCAGCTGGAAGCCCTCCTGGGGCGTGCAGCCCTGCACTGCGGATATCAAGCCCGTGGCCTGCCCGATGACGGTGCGCGTCTGCACCGCCTTGCGCAACCCCACGATCTCGGCTTCGAGGCTGGCGATCCGCGCGGTCAGCGAATCGTCATGCCCGTTGTCCCCGACCACGGTCGGGCTCCTCTCTCGCACGTCGGTACCGGTCAGCCAGTCCAGCGTTGCGAGAGCATCCGGACACGCGGGTGCCAGCACCGGCAAGCCCACAGCTCTCGCTGACCCTGGTGCCCTCTCGGGTGCCGGGTGGCTTGCGGCTGGCTTTTCAACCGCGTAGACGATCACCGTAGTAGAGAGAGGGTGGTCCGGTGCAACTAGGAGGGGTTTCAGCGTGGCGGGAGCACGCAGAACTCGTTGCCCGCCGGATCCGCGCACACGACCCACGGCAGCGCCGGGTCGGCGTCGACGACGCGAGCGCCCAGGCCGGTCAGGCGGGCCACCTCCGCGTCCCGGTCGCCGTCCGCGGCGAGGTCGAGGTGCAGCCGGTTCTTGGCCTGCTTCGGCTCGTCCACCGGCTGCAGGACCAGCATCGGCCCGTTTCCGGTGAGCTCGCTGTACTCGACGCCCTTGGCGTCCTTCCAACGGCGTGCCAGGCGGAGTCCCAGGGCCGCGCACCAGAAGTCCTCCAGCACGCTGACCTGGCCGGGAGGGCAGTCCACGGCGATGGCGACGATGTGTGCGGTCATGTCCGGGAGTTTCCCCGTCCGGGTGATGGGTATCCGTGCTGCAACGGAAGAATCCCAACGGAGGGAGCGGTCATGGGGACCGACGACAAGATCAGCAACAAGGCCGAGGAGCTCAAGGGCAAGGCCAAGGAAGCGGTCGGTGACGCCACCGACAACGAGCAGTGGCAGGCCGAGGGCCGCACCGAGCAGGCCAAGGGCTCGCTCAAGCAGGCCGGGGAGAAGGTCAAGGACGCCTTCCGTGGGAACGACCACTAGTCGTACCACCACCAGCGCCGCCGAGTTCGTGCCCCAGGGTGCGGACTTGGCGGCGCTTCGGCGTGCCGCCGACGGTTGTCGCGGCTGCCGGTTGTACGAGCCGGCCACGCAGACCGTGTTCGGTGCGGGACCGGCGGACGCCCGGCTGGTGCTCGTCGGCGAGCAGCCCGGTGACGTCGAGGACCGGCAGGGCGAACCGTTCGTCGGGCCCGCCGGTCGGCTGCTGGACAAGGCGCTGGACGAGGCCGACCTGGCCCGTGAGGGCGTCTACCTGACCAACGCGGTCAAGCACTTCAAGTTCGTGCCCGCCGAGCGGGGCAAGCGGCGCATCCACAAGTCGCCGTCGCGCGGCGAGGTCGTGGCCTGCCTGCCGTGGCTGCACGCGGAACTGGGGCAGGTGCGGCCGGACCTGGTGGTGTGCTTGGGTGCGACGGCGGCCAAGGCCGTGCTGGGCGCCGCGGTCAAGGTCACCGAGCGGCGGGGGCAGGTGGAGCGGGTCGACGACTACGACGTGATCGCTACCGTGCACCCGTCCGCGGTGCTGCGCGCGCCGGACCGCGACGAGGCGTACCAGGCGTTCCTGGCCGACCTCCGGGTCGTGCGCGCCCACCTGGGCGAGTGATCTCCTTCACGCGCCGTCACCCGCTGTGGTTTCGTGGTTCCGTCTTCGTGTGACCGGTGAACGGCTCACAGATCCTTGCCGGTGAACGTGAAACGGCCCCCTGACCACTTCCCGCACCAGGTGCGGGCCGAGCTGGACTGGGCTCGGGGTCACGGGGGCCGGGTGGCTGCCTGGGATTCGCCCAGACCACCTGGGAAAGGTCGGTCCTAGCGGACAGCCACCTCACGACGAGTCCTATAGCTATTCAACTTCGGACCACCTCCTTCCTCGTGTACTACGAACCTATGCGAGCGTCGGCGGACCTCGCAACGTGAATATCGGCGGCGTCCGGGGAGAGCCCGGTCACGGTGCCGGGAGGGACGCGACGTCCGTTTCCCGCCGGACTCCGGGGCCGCCGCGCCGCAGGATCGGCAGCATGGACTTCGAGGGCAAGGTCGCGCTGGTCACGGGCGGCAGCAGGGGCATCGGCGCGGCGGTCGCGGTGCGGTTGGCGGAGTTGGGCGCGGACGTCGCGATCACCTACCGGAACAGCCCGGGGGACGTGGTCGACCGGGTGAAGGCGCTCGGGCGGCGGGTGGTCGCCGTGCGGGCGGACAGCGGTGACGCGGACGCGGTGGTCGCGGCGGTCGAGGAGACCGCGGCGGTGCTGGGGCGGTTGGACGTGCTGGTGAACAACGCGGGCGAGTTCATCGTCGGGCCGGTGGAGGAGCTGGGGGTGGCGCAGTTCGACCGGACGTTCGACGTGAACGTGCGGGCGGTGTTCGTGGCGGTCAAGGCGGCGCTGCCGCACCTCGGTGACGGCGGGCGGATCATCGGCATCGGCAGCAACGTCGCGGAGCGGGCGGTGTTCCCCGGGTTCTCGCTGTACGCGGCGAGCAAGGCGGCGTTGAGCGGCATGACGAAGGCGTTGGCGCGCGAGCTGGGGCCGCGCGGGATCACGGTGAACCTGGTGCACCCCGGTGCGACCGACACCGACCTGAACCCGGCGGACGGGCCGGGCGCCGACGTCGTCCGCGGCCTCACCGCCGTGGGTCGGTTCGCCGAGCCGGGTGAGGTGGCCGCGGCCGTCGCGTTCCTGGCGTCCGACGAGGCCCGCTACGTGACCGGCGCCCAGCTCCACGTGGACGGCGGCTTCACCGCCTAGACCTCCACCGACCGCGAGAGTCCTACGTTCGCGCGCCGAGAGTCCTACGTTCGGGAGGGGTGAGTTCAACGCTCACGGCGAACGGTGTTAGCCGTGAGCGTTGAACTCAGGTGCTCTGGACGTAGGACTCTGGCGGG
>NZ_JBFAAX010000524.1:0-4163 GCF_040639995.1 Actinosynnema sp. NPDC023658
CACCGGGCCACGAGCCGGATGCTCGACTTCTACCTGCACTGCGCGGACCTGGCCGACGGCCGCCTGCCGGTGGGCCGGGGCAGCGTGCGGGTCGCGCCCGAGCACGTGCCGGTCGAGGTGCCGAAGCTGCGCGCGCCGGCCGAGGCGATCGCCTGGTTGGACGCCGAGCAGGGCAACATCATCGCCGCCGCGGAGCTGGCCGCGACCGAGGGCGCGGACCCGCGGTGGCTGGTGCACGCCTGGCAGCTGCCGTACACGCTGTCGCGGTTCTTCTGGCTGCGGGCGGACCGCACGACGTGGCTGCGCACCACCGAGGTCGCGCTGGAGGCGGCCACGACGCTCGGTGACCCCGAGGCCAGGTTCGTGATGCTGTTCAACCTGGGCATCGCGCTGGCGCAGTTCCAGCGGATGGACGAGTCCCTGGCCCGGCACCGCGAGGCGTTGGAGGTGGCGCGGGCGTCCGGCGACGTGAACGCGCAGGCCAGAGCGCTGACGACGGTCGCGGACATGCTGCAGTCGTTGGGTCGGGTGGACGAGTCGGAGGCCTCCTACCGGGAGGCGCTGGAGGTCAGCCGGTCGGCCGGGTCGCGGTGGGCCGAGGCGAACGCCCACCACAACCTCGGGCTGCTGCACATGGCGTCGCGGCGCTACGGCGAGGCGGAGTCGTGGTTGCGGGCGGCGGTGACGATGTACCGCGAGGTCGGCGAGCAGTGCGGTGAGTCGACCTGCCACACGGACCTCGCGATGGTGCTGCTGGAGACGGGCGAGGGCGCGGAGGCGGTGTCGTCGGCGCGCACGGCGCTGTCGGTGGCGTCGGCCGCCGCGAGCCCGTACCACCAGGCGATCGCGCACGACCGGCTGGCCACGGTGTTCGACCGGCAGGGGCTGCCCGGCGCGGTCTCGCACTGGCAGCGGGCGTTGGCGCTGTTCACCGAGCTGGGTGCGCCCGAAGCGGACCAGGTCCGGGAGCGCCTGGCCCGCGTCCGGGCGACGACGGCCGTCTGACCTGCGGCGGAGTCCACGGCTGTCGCTTGGTCCGCGGTGGCCGTGCGAGCTGCGGGGCGGGCCACGTGATCGGTTGAGTGGTCTGGACCTATTGACTTAGAGGTCTAGACCTATTTACGGTTCGAGCGCTGCTCCGTGGCCGCCGCCTCGTGCAGGAGGTGTGCCGGTCTTGTCCACCAGAGCCAAGCCCAACAGAGCCAAGTCCACCCGCGCCAAGCTCGGCGGAACCAGGTTCTCGCCGCTCGTGGCGCTGCTCGCCGCGGCGGTGGGGCTCGCCATCGCCGTCGTGTCGCCGTCACCGCCCGACGCGGCCGCCGCGGGGGAGGAGTGCCGTCCCGACGGCCTCTACCAGACCCCCGGCGTCGCCGTGCCCTACTGCTCGGTCTACGACGCCGAGGGCCGGGAGTCGCTGGGCCCGGACCACTCGCGCCGCGTCATCGGCTACTTCACCAGCTGGCGCACGGGTGCCAACGGCGCCCCCGCGTACCTGCCGTCCGACATCCCGTGGTCCAAGGTCACGCACCTCAACTACGCGTTCGCGCACCTCGACGCGCAGAACCGGGTCTCCGTCGGCCCCGACGGCCCGGACAACGCCTCCACCGGCATGACGTGGCCGGGCGTCGCGCTCGACCCGTCCCTGCCGTACAAGGGGCACTTCAACCTGCTCACCAAGTACAAGAAGCAGTACCCGAACGTGAAGACGCTGATCTCGGTCGGCGGCTGGGCGGAGACCGGCGGGTTCCTCAACCCGGACGGCTCGCGCAACGCCTCGGGCGGTTTCTACAAGCTGGGCGCGCAACCGCAGTCCACTGTGGACGCATTCGCGGACTCCGCCGTGCAGTTCATCCGGACCTACGGGTTCAACGGCGTCGACATCGACTACGAGTACGCCACGTCGAACAACCACGCCGGCAACCCGGACGACTTCTGGATCTCCGACGCCAACCGCGGCACGCTGTGGGCGGGCTACGAGAAGATCATGAGGACCTTGCGGGAGAAGCTCGACCGCGCCTCGCAGCAGGACGGCAGGCACTACCTGCTCACCGCCGCCGTGCCCGCCTCGGGGTGGCTGCTGCGCGGCCAGGAGGCCTACCAGGTCACCCGCTACCTCGACTACCTGAACGTGATGAGCTACGACCTGCACGGCTCGTGGAACCACTTCGTCGGCCCGAACGCGGCGCTCTACGACGACGGCAAGGACGGCGAGCTCGCGGCCGGCGGCGTGTACACCGCGGGGCAGTACGAGGGCATGGGCTACCTGAACACGGACTGGGCCTACCACTACTACCGCGGCGCGATGCAGGCCGGCCGGATCAACCTCGGCGTCCCGTTCTACAGCCGGGGCTGGCAGGGCGTCACCGGCGGCACGAACGGCCTGTGGGGCCGCGCGGCGTTGCCGGACCAGACGAAGTGCCCGCCCGGCACCGGGTCCTCGGTCGGCTCGACCACCCCGTGCGGCAACGGCGCGGTCGGCATCGACAACCTGTGGCACGACTCGACGGCGGGTGGCGCGGAAGTGCCGTCCGGCGTGAACCCGCTGTGGCACACCAAGAACCTGGAGAACGAGGTCACGCCGGACTACCTGGCGCAGTACGGCCTGGACCCGGCGAACGACCCGACCGACCGGATCTCCGGCTCCTACAACCGCTTCTACGACAGCACGCTCACCGCGCCGTGGCTTTGGAACGCGGAGAAGAAGGTCTTCCTGTCCACGGAGGACGAGCAGTCCATCGCGGCCAAGGCGAAGTACGTGGCCGACAAGGGCATCGGCGGCATCATGATCTGGGAGCTGGCGGGCGACTACCGCTTCGACAGCGCCAAGGGCCAGTACACCATCGGGGACACCCTGCTCACCGCGATTGACAACGGTCTGCGCGGCGCGGCGCCCTACGGCAACCGCAAGGCCAACGGCACCGCGCCGAGCCAGGTGCTCGACGTCGGCGCCACCGTCTCCGGGTTCGCCCTCGGTGACAACAACTACCCGATCACGCCGAAGCTGAAGCTCACCAACAACTCGACCACCACCCTGCCGGGCGGCACGAAGGTCGAGTTCGACTACGGCACCAGCGCGCCGGGCAGCATGTCCGACCAGTCCGGCTTCGGGCTGCGGGTGACCGCCAAGGGCCACTCCGGCAGCAACGTCGGCGGCCTCAAGGGCGACTTCCAGCACGTCGAGCTGGCCCTGCCGAGCTGGCAGCCGCTCGCGCCCGGCGCGTCGGTGGAGGTCGCGCTGAGCTACCAGCTGCCGATCGCGTCACCGTCGAACTTCAGGCTGACGTTCGGCGGCAAGACCTACGCCATCGCCTCCGACCACCCGCGCGGTGGCACGGAGCCGCCGACCAGCACGACGTCCACGTCCAAGACGACCACGTCATCGACGACCACCACGACATCGACGACCACGACCACGACGACGACGACCGGTCAGCCGAGCTGCACCGTGCCCGCCTGGGACCGCGCCAAGGTCTACAACGGCGGCAACGAGGTCTCCCACGCCGGCAAGCGCTGGCAGGCCAAGTGGTGGACGCAGGGCGAGGAGCCGGGCTCGACCGGCGAGTGGGGCGTCTGGCGCGACCAAGGAGCCTGCTGAGGAGCCTGCTGGGGGGCCCGCTGAGGGGCCTCCCACCTGCTCCGACGCCCTCCCTGAGGCATCCCTTACCCGCCGTCTGCCACCCCTTACGGCGGCGGGTAAGGGAACCAACACCGCAACCCGCGTGAACGCCCGATGCCCGCCCACCGGCCTCAGGACGACTCTTCGTGTCACAGAGAGAAGCGAACGACACGAGGAGCAGGTCATGGAGTGGACGCCCGAAGCCCTGAAGGCGGAGATCGACTACCGGCAGGCGGCCCTGCGCGCCGACGCGGCGCAGCACCGCATCGGCCGGCAGTCCGCCCCGGTGAGGCGGTCGTGGTGGCGACGACTGGGTCATGGCAACGGCCCGGATGTCCCCGAGAGGGGAAATGGCCACCGCCAGGCAGCCTGAGGTGTGACAGCATGCCTGGTGTGGCACGCCTTGGTTCCGGAATCCCGTTGGTGGCGCGTAGCCGGGAGATGGCCAGGCTGCGCGCCGCCCTGGACGAGGCCGCCCGCGGCCAGGCCGGCGCGGTCCTGATCGCCGGTGACGCGGGGGTCGGCAAGACGCGGCTGGTCGACGAGC
>NZ_JBFAAX010000525.1:0-4154 GCF_040639995.1 Actinosynnema sp. NPDC023658
GTGCCCAGTCGGACCCGGGCGCCCTGTACCGCAACCTGATGGCCGGACGGCGAGCGCTGGTGCTGCTGGACAACGCCGCATCCGCGGACCAGGTCGTGCCGCTGCTCCCGGGCAACCCCACCTGCACCGTGCTGGTCACCAGCCGCACCAGCCTGCCGTCGTTGATCGACCGGCACGGCGCGCACCACCTGCCCCTGGGCGTGCTCACGCCCGTGGAGTCCCGCGCCCTGCTGGCCGCACGCCTGGGAAAGCACCGCACCGACGCCGAACCCGACGCCATCGACGAGCTGGTCGGGCTGTGCGGTCGACACCCCTTGGCCCTGGCGATCATCGCGCGGCACGCCGCCACCCGTCCCCGGCTCCCGCTGGCCGAGTTGGCCGCGGAACTGCGCGAGGCGGGTCTGGAGATGCTCGACCACGACACCGACCTCACCGCCAGCCTGCCCACCGTGCTGTCGTGGTCGCTGCGCCGCCTCACCCCCCGGCAGCGGGTGGTGTTCGTGCTGCTCGGGATCGCGCCCGGACCCGACATCGACCTGCCCGCCGCCGCCTCCCTCACCGGCCTGCCCCCGACCGAGGCGCGCAAGGCCCTGCGCGTGCTGGAGGACCACTCGCTGCTGGACCGGCACCCGCACGGCCGCTACGCGATGCACGACCTGGTCCGCGCCTACGCCACGACCGCGGACGAACACCTGCCGGAGCCGGAGCGGGAGGCCGCGCTGGAGCGGGTGGCGGACTTCTACCTGCACACCGCCCACGCCGCCGACCACCTGCTGAACCCCTACCGCCCACCGATCCGGCTCGACCCGCCCGCGCCCGGCACCCAGTCCCACCCGTTGCCCGACCGCGCGACGGCCCTGGCCTGGATGGACGCCCACCACCTGCACCTCCTGGCCGTCCAGCAGGACGCGGTCGCCCGACGTCGGCACCGGGTGGTGTGGCAGATCGCCTGGACCCTGGGCACGTTCCACCGCCTGCGCGGGCACATCCACGACGACCTCGCGGTGTGGCAGGCCGCGGCCGAGGCGGCCACCCACCTGCCCGACCCCGGCACGCACATCCTCGCCCACCGGCTCCTCGGCCACGCCCACGCCGAGCTGGAGCGGCACGAGCGGGCCATCGACCACCTCCACCGAGCCCTCGCACTGGCCCGGCAGCACCAAGACCTCGCGCAGCAGGCCCACACCCACCACGCCCTCACGTGGGCCTGGGAGCAGCGCGGCAACGACCGCAAAGCCCTCGACCACGCCCGGCACGCCCTGGACCTCTTCCGCGCCCTCGGCTCCCCGGTGTGGGAGGCCACCGCGCTCAACATGGTCGGCTGGCACGCCGCTCGCCTGGGCGAGTACGAAGTCGCCCGCGAGCACTGCCAGGCCGCCCTCGACCTGTACCGCCGCCACGACGACCTCGACGGCGAGGCGGACACCCTGGACAGCTTCGGCTGGATCGAGCACCACACCGGCCACCACCGCCGGGCCGTCGACCACTACCGGCAGGCGCTCGACCTCTACCACGCCGTCGGCAACACCGCCGAGGCCGCCGACACCCTGGACAACCTCGCCCACAGCCACCTCGCACTCGGTGACCACACCCGGGCTCGTGCGGCTTGGAGCGAAGCACTGGACCTCTACCGACAACAGGGCCGCGCCACCGACGCCGAACGCGTCCGCCGACAGCTCACCGACCTGGAGCCGACGTCGATCAGGACCGGGAACGCGGGGACCGAAGGTCCGGTGCCGTCCTGAGCGAGGTGCCTGAGGATCGTGTTCGGCCTGCGTGCGACGTGCCGACCACCTTCCCCACCTACGCCCCGGAGACCCGACCTGCCGCGTCCCGGCACAGTCGCCCCTGCCGTGGCCTACCTCGCCAGCACCCCGGGTGGACGTTCGTGGAACTCATCAGGGGTGAATCAGGCGAGGGTCAGGGAGAACCCCGATGGCGGGGTGTCGGATCGCGGGCAGGCTGAAGGCGTCAAGGAACCGCCGGCAGTTCGAGGAGAGTCATGAGCGAGTTCAAGCCCGAGAATCCCCGTGTCGCCGTCGATGCGGTGGTCGACGCCGTTCGCGGGCTGGTCAGTGAAGGCATCAACCGCCGTGTGGTCGTGCGCGACAGCAAGGACGACGTGGTGCTGGAGGTGCCGGTGGCTCTCGGGTTGGTCGCGGTGCTGGCCGCTCCGGTGGTCACGGTGATCGGTACCGGCGTCGCGCTGGCCGGCAAGTGCGGGATCACGCTCGAGAACCGCCAGCGGCCCGCGACCACGGTCGACACCGAGCAGGTGTAGTCGGCAGCCGCGGGTTGCCGGGACGGAGGTACGCGCGGCCGGGACGCGGTGGGTGTGGTCCCGGACCGGTCGCGCTACGCCGAGCGTGAAGAGCGCGCCCACTGGCCTACCTGGACGTGTCCAACACCCTCGCACTGCTGCGCCTTTTACCCATGAGCGCCAACGCGGCAACGCCCGCCCTGGGTTCTTCCCCGCCGGCGCTTTCCTGGCCCACGACTTCTTCAAGACCCGCACGGTTAACGGCCCAGGTCGGAGCCGAAGTCGTTGTCGACCCGCCGGCCGTAGTTCGTCTCCGAGGTCTCGTCGATGTCCAGCACGATCACCGGTCGGTCCACCCGCCCGTGAGCCTGGTGCCGAGACAGGTGCGCCCCCCACTCCGCCCTCGACATCCGCTCCGACCTGCGAGCGCCGGGAGGGCGCGAGGTTCTGGACCGGGACGAGGGGTTGGGCTTGGATCACCGGCATGGGTGACGCGGAACAGATGTGGATCACTGTCGTGCCGGCGTTAGAGGACGGCGAGGCGGACGAGGCCGAGCTGGTCCTCATCGGGATCGACCCCACCTCGGACGACCCCGGTCAGCGGGTCGTGGACATGCTGCTGGACCGGGGTCACGAGGGTGAGGAGGGCGTGTTCTACCTGCTCCCGTTCGACCTGGGGATGCGCTACGAGCGCGTCGGCGACCGGTTGGCCGTGCTCCTGCTGACCTCCCCCGAGGTGTACGACCACATGGTGCGCGAGTACCGGGAGGACCTCGCAGAAGCCGCGGCGCACCTGCGCACTGCCCCGCTGGTGGACGGCGGGGTGCTCCTGCTGCGCCGGGAGATCGCCACAGACTTCGACCCCGCCACCGACAGCGGCGACCAACCGGTGGTCCTGCTGCTCCAAGAGGGGCCCGCAGCCGAGCCGGACCTGTTCTCGGCCTTGGAGGAAGGCGAGGCAGCGCTCGCGGTCGTCGGTACCTGGGGTGAGGACGAGTAGGCACTCGCCCGCGCGGAGCGGCACCGCTGGTGCCGCTCCGGGTGCAGCACGACGGTTCGGCTGTCGCCGGTCAGATCGCCCGGGTTCCGCGTCGCACTGATCAACCCGCGGCTCGTCCTCGATCACGCCGACCTGCTCCGGGTCCTCCGGAGCGCACACCATGGTCGCGTAGCGGGTGACCGCGACCGACTGCTTAACCCAGGCCGCGCCTCGACATGGCCTTGGTCGCTACCCCAGGAGCGAGCGTCGACTCGGTGCCAGATTGCGTGCCCACGCGCGTTCACCGTGCCGGCGGCGCTGGAGTAATTGCACGCCGAGGCGTCGAGCCTCGCTGCGGGGATGGCGCACGCCGTCCTCCCCATCATGTGCTGCCGTCGGCCGACGCGCTGCGCGCATACTCCCGGTTTCGCGACTGTCATCCGGACTGATCCTCGGCGGCCACGGCCGGGCTTAATGCGACTACCGACGCCTCAATTGTTCACAAGTGTGATCGGCACCCGTCGTTTCTGTTCACAAGTATGACCACCCGCATTGATCCGCAACGGATTGATGATCGATTCGAACGCCTTCCACCTGGGCATTCGACGGCATTCGACAGTTACCCGACGCCAGCCACCGAAACCATCATTGACCGGCCACTTCCAGACCATCTAGCATTCGACGGGAAAGCGATTCCCACAACGACGTGAGGAAGCACCTCGGACGCGTGGTATTGACCACCGCGTGCCGGTGGATTTCTCGCCAGCGGGTTCCGCCCAGCGTGAATAGTCGCCGCCGCCAGTTCCAGCGTCCAGGTAAGCCAGAAGCGGAGTAGTCGATGAATGTTCAACCTCCCATCGTGGGCGCCGCACGGCCGCGCGGCGCGCGATGGCGTGCGGGCGCCGCAGTGGCGGC
>NZ_JBFAAX010000526.1:0-4149 GCF_040639995.1 Actinosynnema sp. NPDC023658
GGCAGCGCCGCCTGGAACGAGGGGCCGTCGGGCACCTCGACCGACAGGCGCATCGACGGGTTCTCGAACTGGGCGCCGACCCAGTGGTCGACGCCGAGCACCTCCTCCCGGGTCCGGGTCGAGCCGAGCCGCGTGACGAGGTTCGGCGGTGGTCCGCCGCGCAGGTCCTCGGGCGTGCGCGCCGAGTACAGCGTGGCGTCGATGCCGAGCTGGCGCAGCCGAAGCGCCAGGTGCAGGCCGGATATGCCGGCTCCGATGATGCCGATGCTCATTGGTCAGCTCCGCTGTGCCGGACGGGTTCCCCTGGCGCGAGACCGCCCGGCCTCAGATGACCTCGACCCGCTGGAGGTGGCGCTTGGTCGGACCGCTGAACGCGTTGCGCCCGTGGATGAGCGAGAAGTTGTCCGCGATCACGATGTCGCCCGCCTTCCAGTCGTGGTCGTAGCAGTACTCCGGGCGGTGCACGAGTTCCGCGAGCGTGGTCAGGAACCGGTCCACCTCGGCCTCGTCGATGCCCTGCACCTGCACGTACACCGGGTTCTTGTACTTCTCCGGCGCCAGCGGCTCGGCGAACCGCAGCACGGGCAGGCCGGTGGCGGGGTGCTGGGAGACGAGCTTCTCGGTGACCTCGCCGCCGTAGTGCACGACCTTGTCGGTGGAGTAGGTCATGCTGATCCGGCTCCACAGCTCGCGCAGCTCGTCGCCGGCGTCGCGGTAGACCCGCGTGGTGTCGGAGAAGACCGTCTCGCCGCCCGCGCCCGGTGTGGCGTCGAGGCACTGGAAGAAGAAGTAGCGCGGGTCGGCCTCGACGAAGGCGCCGTCCCAGTGGAACGGCACGTCGCCGCTGCCGAACAGGTAGTTCTTCGGGTTGTCCTGCACGACCAGGTCGATGACCTCGCCCGCCTCCCACTCCAGGACCTCGCCCCAGCGGCGGCAGTAGTCGGCGAACTCCTCCTTGCCGAGCAGTTCGAACCCGCGCAGCACCAGCACCCGGGACTCCTCGGTCCAGCGCATCAGCGACTCGACCGGGATGTCCTCGATCCGGGCGCCGCCCGAGGCCTCCACCACCCGGCCGAACGGTCGCAGGGGGGAGTGCCGCAATTGGTTGGTCGACTGGGACACCGAATTCGTCATGGGATCGCCTTCCTACGATTTGATGGCCGGTTCGGGACCGACGAAGTGGCTCGGCCGCCCGTTGCGCCAGACGACGGAGGCGTCGAGCTTCTCCGCGTCCCACCTCTTGACCAGGGAGATCTTCGTGCCGTCGTCCAGCACCACCCCGTGCCACGGGGTCAGCCACGCGTCGTGGCTCCGCAGCAGCCGGACACCGATCTTCTCGGAATGCGGTAGTTGGGGGTGGATGGATAATCGGACCGCCTGCGGGAACCGCTCGGCCACCACCCGGCTCCACGCATTGCTCCGGCTGATGGTCTGGTAGGCGCGCTCCTTGGACTCCTTGCGCAGCGCGGTCCGCGAGACCCGGTCGCCCTGCACGCCGACCGCGTCCTCGAACATGAACCGGTGTATCCCGTTGAACAACCGGCGGGACGCGTTGTCGGTGCGCACGTTCTGCTTCAGCTCCTCGATCGACGGCGCGTAGTCGAGTTCGAGCAGCTGCCGCAACTTCGGGTAGTCCGCACCGCCGAAGGCGTCGTCCAACCCGTACAGCTCCAATGACGACCAGTTCGCCGTCTCGATCATCTCCGCGAGCCGCACCCGGTACTCGGTGACCACCTCGTCGGTCACCCCGACGACGTCGCCGAACACGTGGCCGTCCGAGCAGATCGTGATCTTCGCGCCCGGCGGGTGGAAGTGGCCGATGTAGTCGCACAGCGTCTGCAGGAAGCCCAGCGCGACGTACTCACCCAGGTCCGGGAGGGTGCCCAGCACCTTGCTCGGGTTGGGCGACTTCGCCGGGAACGCGGGCAGGACCAGGTGGATCGGTTGCGACCGGCGGATGAAGTGGTCCAGCTTGGCGCGGTGCGCCTCCAGGCACGCCGGGCAGGGCTCGGGTCCGCACACCTCGTCCCCGGTATTCGTGGCGGGCGCTTTCTCGACTCGCTGGAAGTGGTACAGCAGTTTGACGATCTTCTCCGAGACCTCGGAGGGAGAAGTGGGCCCCCTGGACCATCCGCTCAATTTCCACCTCGCATGGGATCACCCCAGTACCTGGAAACGGCCGCGATGGGCACAACGATGTCTGCTCGACCTGTTGCACCTCGTTGCCGCCGTCGTCGGATTCGGCTGTACGACACGCCGCGAAGAATTCTTCGGCGCTGTCCGGTCGAGCGGCCGACACTTCGACACCCCATCGTCGACCGCTCGCGCCTCGGTTCTGTTCCACCGGGCAGTTCATCGACAGGCAACGTCAAACTTACACGGTCGACGAGCCCCCGCAACGGCTGAACAATTAGTTTTACCGACCGGTAGTGATACAGGATGGTTTATCGAACGCGGATCGCCGGCCGGGGGCCGGCTCAACCCCGCGGCGGTTCCACGGACTGCCCGTGCCGGAAGAAGTTCCGGGGGTCCCAGTCGTGTTTGACCTGTTGCAGACGCGGGTAGTTCTCCTTGTAGTACAGGTCGTGCCACGGTACGCCGGAAGTGTTGAACCGGTCATCGCTCAAGTCGATGTCCGGGTAGTTGACGTACGCCCCGTCGGTGACTTCATTGGGAACCGGGACGCCGCCGGTGTCGGCGTACACCTCACCATAGGACTCCCTGGCCCAGGCGATGTGCTTGTCGTCGTCGGCCGGGTCGTTCCAGAACGCCTGCCAGAGCAGCTTGAACGCGGCGCCCCGGTGCGCGGACGCGGTGGCCGTCGGCTCGACCGCGCCGATCCGGCCGCCGTAGGAGGTCAGCAGCACGCTGACGTTCGGGTTGGCGATGTCGTCGCGGGTGAGGTGCCGGTGCAGGGCCGCCAACTGGCGTTCGGGGAAGCCCGCGCGCATGTAGGCCGACTTGTACTCGGCGCGCAACGTCGGGTCGTTGAGCGTGCTGTTGGTGGTGCCCAGCAGCCTGATGGCCTGCAACCACGGCAGTCGCCGTGCGGCGGCGAACCGCGGCATCGGCGGCAGTTCCCCCATCGGCACGGTGAGCGCGCCCGTGGCCACCGAGACGCCGTCGTTGATCCGCCGCAGGTAGTCCTCCAGCATCCCCTCCGCGTCCGGCGCCGAGGCGTCGACCAGGGTGATCATGCCGATCTGACCGGCCGACCGGTGGGTGAGCACCAGTTGGCTGATCAGCGCCCGGTTGGGGTTGTCCGGGCCGATGTTCTCGACGTGCCAGTCGGCGTAGTTGCGGGCCAGCGCGGCGAACTCCCCGGCGGTCAGCTCGGCCCAGGGCCAGCTGACCGCGCTGACTAAGAGCTCGGCCGGTGGTTGCGGCAACAGGCCGCGCGGGTCGCGGCCCTTCGCGCCCGGCGAGCGGAACCAGTACCGGGTGGCGACGCCGAAGTTCCCGCCGCCACCGCCGGTGTGGGCCCACCACAGCTCCCGGTTCGGGTCGTCCTCGCGCCGCGTGGCCACCACGGCGTGCGCTCTGCCGTCGGCGTCGACCACGACGACCTCGACCGCGTAGAGGTGGTCCACGACCAGGCCGTGCAGGCGGCACAGCGGTCCCCACGCGCCGCCGCTGACGTGGCCGCCCATGGTGACCGAGTAGCAGAACCCCGCCGGCACCGCGACGCCCCACTCCGGGTACGTGGTCTGGTAGGTCCGCAGGGTGGTGGCCCCGGAGCCCACGGCGATGGCGTTGAACCGGGGGTCGTAGTGGACGTCGTCGAGGTTCGAGGTGTCGAGCACGACCTGCACCTCGGGGTTGAACACG
Organism: Actinosynnema sp. NPDC023658; assembly: GCF_040639995.1. Classification (NCBI taxonomy): domain Bacteria; kingdom Bacillati; phylum Actinomycetota; class Actinomycetes; order Pseudonocardiales; family Pseudonocardiaceae; genus Actinosynnema; species Actinosynnema sp. NPDC023658. The sequence continues at coordinate 3,829 of NZ_JBFAAX010000526.1, forward strand.
AAGTCCTCGTAGCAGTGGCCGCTCGACCGCACGCTGAGCCGTTTTCCCGCGTCCACGGCCTCCTGCACGATCGCGACCACCTGCTCGGTCGAGGTCGCGATGCGCACCGACTCGGGCGTGGCGACGTAGCGCTGGTTGAGCCCGCTGACCAGGTCGGCGTACTGCCGGTCGGCCGCGGTGATCGCGACGGTCCTGGCGTGCGGGCGCTCGGTGGTGCCGATGACGCCGTTCTCGTTGGTGGACATGGTCGTCCTCGCCTCCAAAGGGGTCGATCGCTGCAATGGGGTGGAGAAACGACTCCCCGCGACCGTTCGACGGCCG
>NZ_JBFAAX010000527.1:0-4147 GCF_040639995.1 Actinosynnema sp. NPDC023658
GGCGCAGCCGCTCCGTGGAGATGTCCGCGCCGGGGATGCGCTTGTGCAGCGAGACCGCGGCCTTGGTGGCGAGGTCCGCCAGCGCGTCGGTGCTCACCGCGTGCCCCACGAGGTAGTCGTCGGGCACGACGCCGTCGAGGTCGCGCTGCGCGTCGCCCAGCACGACCTTGGCCTGGTCGGGGCGGTAGCCCTGGACCACCGAGCGCAGCACCAGCCGCAGCGCGTTGGTCTTGCCGGTCTCCGCGTCGCCCAGGGCGATCAGGTGCGGCACCACCGAGAAGTCGTGCCACACCGGGGCCAGCCGCTGCTCGTCCTGCCCGAGGCACACGCGCAGGTCCCCGTCCGGCGCAGGCAGCTCCACCACGGGCAGCTTCGTCGGCAGCAGCCGCACGCCCGGTGCGCTGCGGCCCGGCCAGAACGTGCGGATCTCCTCGGCCATCGCCTTGGTGACCGACGTCAGGTCGTCGGTGTCCGAGCTGCCGTCGAGCCGGGGCAGCGCGGCGAGGAAGTGGAAGCCGGAGCTGGTGAGGCCCCGTCCGGGCTGGTTGGGCACGGTCGCGGCCTTGCGGCCCTGGACCTCGGACTCCATCGGGTCGCCCAGGCGCAGCTCGAAGCGGGTGCCGAGCACGTCGCGCAGCCACGGGCGGATCTCCGACCAGCGCGAGGAGCTGACCACCAGGTGGATGCCGAAGGACAGGCCGCGCGCGGCGATCTCGGTGAGGCTGCCCTCCAGGTCGGAGAAGTCCTGCCGCAGGGTGAACCAACCGTCGACGATGAGGAACACGTCGCCGTAGAGGTCCTCGATCACTCCGGTGCGGCGCGCCTTGCGGTAGGCGTTCATCGACTCGAAGCCGTGGTCGGCGAACGCCTGCTCCCGCCGCTCCATGATCTGCGTGATCTCCTGCACGGTGCGCGTGACGCGGTCGCGCTCCATGCGGGTGGCGATCGAGCCGACGTGCGGGAGGCCACCGATCGACATCAGGCCACCGCCGCCGAAGTCCAACCCGTAGAACTGGACCTCCTCGGGGGTGTGGGTGGTCGCGAGGGCCAGCACGAGGGTGCGCAGCAGCGTCGACTTGCCCGTCTGCGGGGCGCCCACCACGCCGACGTGGCCGTCCGAACCGGACAGGTCGGCGGCCAGGAGCTCGCGCACCTGCTCGTAGGGGCGGTCGACCACGCCGACCGGGATGCGCAGGTGCCCGCGCACCGCCGCGTCCAGCACGGTCATGCCCAGCTCGGGGTGGGGCAGCACGCTGGGCAGCAGGCTGTCCAGGCTCGGCGGGCTGGCCAGCGGCGGTAGCCACACCTGCCGCGCGGCCGCACCCGCGCCGGACAGGCGGTCGATGAGCACCTCGGCCAGGCTCGGCGCGTCCACCGGTGCCTCCGGCTTCGCCCGCTCGTCGGCCTCGTCCGGTTCCTCAGTGGCCTGCACGTGCTCCAGGGGGTGCGCGTAGGTGTGGAACGGCACCACGTGGTCGTGCGTCGTGGTGGGCGCCGTCGTCGTGCCGACCGGCGCGGCCACGGCCGTCGGCCCGGACACGTACGCGCCCTTGAAGCGCACCAGGGTGGTCGTGTCGATCTTGAGGTAGCCGTTGCCCGGGGCCGAGGGCAGCTCGTAGGCGTCGCCGACGCCGATGACGCTGCGCGACTCCATCGAGGAGAACGTGCGCAAGGCGATGCGGTAGGACAGGTGGCCCTCGACCCGGTGGATGCGGCCCTCGTCCAACCGCTGGGAGGCCAGCAGCAGGTGCACGCCGAGGCTGCGCCCCAACCGTCCGATCGAGACGAACAGCTCCATGAACTCCGGCTTGCTGCCCAGCAGCTCGCTGAACTCGTCCACCACGACCAGCAGGGTCGGCAGCGGCGGCAGCGGGCTGCCCGCCAGGCGCGCCTTCTCGTAGTCGAACAGCGAGGCGTGGCCGCTCTCCCGCAGCAGCTCCTGGCGGCGGATCATCTCGCCGTTGAGCGAGTCCTGCATCCGGTCGACCAGCGGCAGCTCGTCGGCCAGGTTGGTGATCATCGCCGAGGTGTGCGGCAGCCGGTCCATGCCGAGGAACGTCGCGCCGCCCTTGAAGTCCACCAGCACGAGGTTGAGCACTTCCGACGAGTGCGTGGCCACCAGCGCGCACACCAGGGTGCGCAGCAGCTCGCTCTTGCCGGAGCCGGTCGCGCCGATCAGCATCCCGTGCGGCCCCATGCCGCCCTGCGCCGACTCCTTCAGGTCCAGCTCGACGACCTCGCCGTCCTCGGTGACGCCGATCGGCACCTGCAACCGGGCCCGCTGCGGGGTCTTGATCCGCCACTGCGCGGCCACGTCGAACGTGTGCGGGTCGCGGATGCCCAGCAGCGTGGTCAGCTCGAAGTCCTGCTCGAACGGCCGCTCCACCACGTCGACGGTGCCGCTGGTGCGCTTGGGCGCGAGGAGCCTGGCCAACGCCTCCGCGCGGGTCCCGCTGAGGCGGTCGCGCGTGGCGCTGCCGACGCCCTCCCCCACGGGGAACTCCACCACGTCGTCGCGGCAGGTCAGGCGCAGCACCTTGGCGCCACCGGGCATCACGCCCGTGACGTCGAGCAGCACCGCGTTGCGCAGGCCCCCGCCGAGCAGCGGCGACGACTCCGGCACGTGCGCCAGGTGCGCGACCACGACCAGGAACGGCTCGGTGACGCTGGGGAAGGCGGACTTGTCGTGCTCACCGCGCCCGGTGACCTCGGGGCCGAGCAGGGTCATCAGCTCGTCGTGGTCGCACGCCAGCATCGGCAGCGGGCCGGCGGCCCCGCGCGCCGTCGGGTGGGCGTTGTGCGGCAACCACTTGACCCAGTCCCAACCGGCCTGGTTGGCCTCGCCGGCGAGCACCGCGACCCGCAGCTCGTCGGGCGCGTGGAAGGTGGCCAGTTGGGCGAGCACGGCGCGGACCAGCTCGACCGCGGCATCCGGGTCGCCCGCGAACTCCACGCTGGTGAAGCTCCGCAGCCCCACCGAGATCGGGATGCCGCCCACGGTGCGGTAGGTCTCGCTGAACCGCCGCAACGAAATCGCCGAGAGCGGCTCCAGGTCCTCGATGGGCTTGGTGGACGGCGGCGTGAACTCCATCGCCGCTTGCTGCGTGCCCAACCCGATGCGGATGCGGGCGAAGTCGTCGTGGCTGCCGCGGCGCTCCCACAGCCGCGGACCGCTCGCGACCGACCACAGCCACGACGGGTCCGGGTTGTTCCAGGCCACTGCGGCGCGCTGCTCGTCGGCGGTCTTGCGGGCCCGGGTGCGGAGCTGGTCGATGTAGCGCAGGTAGTCGCGCCGCTCCGAGTTGAGCTTGCGCTTGCGCTCGGAACCGGTGCGGCCGAGCTGGCTCAGCCCCATCGTGATCATGGCGATGCCCATCGCGCCGCCCATCACGTAGATCATCGGCGACGCGCCGGCGCCCGCCGACGAGAACACCAGGATCATCGCGATCGGACCGATGGCCATCGGGATGAACATCAGCGCCGAGCCGAAGTCGCGCGCGGCGGGCTCCGGCATCACCGGTGGTTCCTGGAGCTCTTCCTGGCCCTCCGGCAGCTCGGGGCCGGACACGCGTGGTCGCCGCTTGACGGTGGTGGTGCTCACTCGATGACCCCCGGAACGCGCGGCGCGGGGGCGCCCCACACCCGCTCGTCCTGCTTCAGCAGGTCGCTCGCGGTGCGCTCGGCCTCCTCGTCGGCCTCCGGCTCGACGACTTCCTCGACCTCCTCGGGCATCTCCTGGTCACCGGCCATCGGCATGTCGTCGTCGGGGAAGTAGGGCTTCGGGACGGAGCTGCCGTCGCGTGGACGGGTGCCCGGCGACGGCTGCACCCGGACCGCGGTGCTGGACGAGTGCAGCCACGGGGCGTTGTCGCGAAGCGCGTGGTCCGGCGCCAACACCGGCTCGTCGTCGTCATCGCGGCGGGTCGCCTTGGAAGCGCCCCAGAGCAGTCCCACCGCCCCGGTCGCGCCCCAGGCGCTGGTGTCCTCCTCCACGTCGAGGTCGATGACCGGGACAACGTCCTCGTCGACGGGTGGCGTCGTGGGGGTGTCGACGTGGTCGGGCAGCAGGACGGGCGCGACGGCCGCCCGGTCCTTGCGCGGGTTGCCCGGCGCGCCCTCACCGCCGGCGCGGTCCGGCTGCCTGGCG
>NZ_JBFAAX010000528.1:0-4138 GCF_040639995.1 Actinosynnema sp. NPDC023658
GTCGTGGTGGCTGCCCGACCGGCTAGCTGTGGACGGGCAGCCACACTTCGTCTACGACACCCGCGGCGCGCCAAACGTTGAGGCGAACAGATGCTGCTCGACCGCCGCAACGGCCCACGTCTCCGCAACCGCGAGCGGGTGCTGCTCACCGGTCATGGCCTGCAATGCCGCGGCCACTTCGCTCAGGCTCGCCTTGACGTAGGTGTAGGTCACCCCGTGCTTGTTCGAGGTCGGCTCGGCGTGTCCGGCATAGGCCCGCGCCACGGCGAACCCGAAGTTGCGCTCCACCCAGGTCAACGTGGTGTGCCGCAACCAGTGCGTGCTGATCATCTGGGTGTGCACGGTGTCCACGTGCTTCCCGATCCGCCCCCACAGGGTCTCGTAGCGCTTGCGGGTCAGCGGGTTGCCGTCGTGGTAGCGTGTCGTCGTCCAGCCACAGGAACGCGCCCAGCATCGCCGGTCCGAGCGATCGGGTGGGTTTGCGGGCGTCATGTTCGCGGCGGTGCTCGTCGATTCCTTCGACCAGGCCGCGCAGCACGTCCAGGCCGAAGTATGCCTTGTCGGTCCCGGCAGCGAGGCCGAGGAACCGGTGATCGAACTCGGCCGGGAAGCTGGGCGATGGCGCGGTCATGCCCGCCACGGTAGATCAATCCCAAGATTGCCTCCGGGTTGTTATACCTGCTCGGTTCGACACCGTGCTCGTCATCGGGTAGAGCAGGTCGTGAGTCGGACATCTGGCGGGGTGCCCGCAACTGGGGCTTCACGAGGTCGACGATCCGCTATTCGGGTGTAGATACTGCGCTGTTTGGGTCTTCGGGTGTCATGGCCGTCGGGATTCGTCATCACCGAGCTGTCGAGTCTCGTGTGGTGGAGGTGCCGTGATGGCCGTGGAGAACGATCATGATCTGTTGGACGCCTGGCTGGGCGAGAAGCAACGCCGGGATGAGCGGAGGCGTTCGCAGGATCCGCACGTTCACCGGGGGTTGCGGTTTGCGTTCTACGGGCGGATGTCGACCTCGGAGTATCAGGACCGGTGCTCCTCGCGGCTGTGGCAGCTGGAGGTCTGCGAGCGCCTGGTCGCCGGACACGGGTTGGTGGTGGCGGAGTTCTTCGATGAGGGTTCGTCACGTCGGCGTCGGTGGTTGAACCGTCCGGAAGCGGCCCGGTTGCTGGAGGCGTCGGCCGATCCGGATCGTGGGTTCGACGCGATCGTCGTAGGGGAGTATGAGCGGGCGTTCTGCGGTCGGCAGTTCGACGAGTTGGTGCCGTTGCTGCGGGCGGCCGGGGTGCAGGTGTGGTTGCCCGAGGTCGGTGGCCGGGTGGATCTGGACGATCACGATCACCGTCGGTTGATGACCTTTCTGGGTGCGCAGTCGGAGCGTGAGGTGATCCGGGCTCGTAACCGGGCGTTGGCGGCGATGAAGGCGCAGGCGGAGTTGGGGCGGTATCTGGGTGGGCGTCCGCCCTACGGCTACATGCTGGTCGACGGCGGGCCGCACCCGAAGCGTGCGGATGCGCGGTGGGGGAGGAGGGCGCGGAAGCTGGCGCCGGATCCGCGGACCGCCGGGCACGTGAGGTGGATGTTCGCCCGCCGGTTGGCGGGTGTGTCGGTGGCCGGGATCGCCCGTGAGCTCAACGAGCGTGGTGTGCCGTGCCCGTCGGCTGCGGACCGGGAGCGCAATCGGCACCGTGCTGGTGAGGGGTGGAGTGTGCAGTCGGTGCAGACGATCCTGGAGAACCCGCGCTACACGGGGCGTCAGGTGTGGAACCGGGTGGCCAACGACCGCGACGAGGTCGACCTGCGCACCGGTCGTCCGGGGCAGGTGCCGAACCTGCCGGAGGACTGGGCGATCTCGCTGGATGTCGTGCACACGCCTTTGGTGAGCATGGGGGACTTCACCGCGGCGCAGCAGGTACGCGCCCGACGCCCCAACGACGGGGGAGACGAACGCCGGTACCTGTTGTCGGGTCGGGTGGCGTGTGGGGTGTGCGGTCGGCGGATGGACGCGCACTGGGTGCACGGCCGTCCCGGTTACCGGTGCCGCCACGGTTACAGCAGTGCCCGCCCGTGTCCGGCAGACGGCGCCAGGCCGCTGTACTGGCGCGAGGACCGCCTGCTGGAGCGGATCGGGTCGGCCGCGACACCTGACGGATCCGGTCCGGCCACGGCCGAAGGCGCCGCAATGGCTGTGTCGCTCGGGGACGAGGGGATCGAGGTGATCTGTGATCGGGACCGCGTCGAAGTCCGGAGGAACTCGACCCACCCGGATCCCTACGTCCCCGTTGGGCGGCACGGGCGCCGCAAACGTGCGTGAGCCTGCTCGACCGTAAGGCACACATGAAGGTTGCATCGTGCTGACGTCTCGGTCATCTACCTGTACTGACCCTGTTGTCGCTGGTCAGGTCTTTCGGTCGTGTGCCGACTGGTGGCTCCGGTTCACCGGGGTGACCGGTTGAGCTGTGCTCCGCCGTCGTGGTTGAGGCTTTCGGGATCACCCTGGAACTGGACCGCCATGCCGAGGTGGTGATCGAACCGTGCGGCGGCAGCCACACGGCATGAGGGTACGTCGGCCCTGAGCGCGCTGGAGGAGAACATGTGGGTGCCGGTGTATCGCGTCCGAAGGACCCTGACAGGTCAGGGCGCTTCGAGCCGCAGAAGGGCAGTGCTACTGCGGTGCCGATCGGTGTATCCACCGGTGGATCTCGTCCATCACGGTGCCTGGGTTCGGGGCTGCGGAGTGCACCCGGACCTCCCGGTAGTTGTGGTGGTCGACGTCCAGCGCCGGGAGATCGTCTTCCCGGAGGCGCACGACCGTGTATCCGGCGGCCAGCAGATCTCGGGTCTTGCGCTCGTCGATGAGGATCTTGGGCGGTGCTGCGTGCCAGTACGCTCCGTCGTACTCGATCACCACGGTGCGTCCCTGGATGGCGACACTGATGTCGACGGTCCACGAGGTGCGTGATGTGAACGCCGGATCGCGCAGGACCGCTCCGGAGCGGGCTGTCCCGAATCTGTCTTTCGCGGTGTCGTAGTGGTCCAGTTCGACACGTGACTTGCCGTGTTCGCGGCACTCGGGGCACTCGGCGCCGTTCGAGCGGGTCGACAGCGGAGCTCGCCACACGTGTGTCGGGTTGGTCGAGCAGATCCACTCCGGTGTGAAGCTGGTGGTCTTGTGCGGGCGCACCTGCCACGCGGTGAGGGGGTTGGTCGGGCTCCACTCGGCGGCCAGTCCGGGGTCGTGCCAGGCCAGTGAGCCGAGGATGGTGTCGCAGCGTGTGCAGCGCAGCCTCTTGTACTTGTCGCGGTCGCGTACCGTTTCCTGCCACTGGTGTCCGCAGCAGTCGGCGCGCCACCACACCGTGCGTTTGGAGTCCCAGACCACGTTGTGCGGTGTGAGCTCGCCGTTGAGGTCCGGATGCCATTGTGAGGCGATCTCGGGCAGGGTGTCGGCCAACCACCGCTTGTCCGCCTTCGTCGCCTGGCAGTGAGGACAACCCGACTCGTGGTAGCGCAGTGGGCTGATTCTCGGGTGGTGGCCGTGGGGGCACCGGAATCGGCGTAGTGGCGTGCCGCTGCCCACCATCACCGTACGGGGATCGGCGTCGTCGGCCCATGCCGCCATCAGTTCGGGCACGTCGGCGACCGGGGTGACCTTCCACCGCTCGTACTGCTGCTGCCACTGTGACCTGTCCCGGGCGGTGCAGTCCGGGCAGGACGGGCGGTCGGCCATGTCGTTGACTTTCGCCGTGAAGCTCAGACCGCAGTCCGGACAGAGCCAATGACATCGACGGACTGCGCGCACCGTGATGGTGCGCAGGGTCGTGTCGTCGTTGCGGTCGTGATCCCACCACGGCAGGGCGGGCGAGTTCGACTCGGTCAGCAGCACGCGTCCGGGTCTGGCGGCCGCTGGGTTGTTCGATCGGGTGTTGCGCCTGCATGTGCACCCGAAGGTCACGTCGCCCATCCGCTGGGCGCTCAGGTTTCCGCACTTCCGGCATCGGGTGACGACCGGGTCGTAGCCTCCCCGGATGGGCTCGGCGATGTCGAAGCCGTTCTCCGCCAGGTGGGCGGTGACCCGCTCCAGCGGCCAGATCTCGTGCCATGGATTGTGGCGTTGGTCGGCTGACCAACGCCACC
>NZ_JBFAAX010000529.1:0-4131 GCF_040639995.1 Actinosynnema sp. NPDC023658
CGTACGCGATCGACGCGTAGGCCTGCGACGCGGCCACGTACCGCACACCGCGCTCGACGTCGAGACCGCCGCCGCCCGGTCGGAGGAGGACTGGGTGGGCCTGCTGGGCGACGACCTGATCGCCGTGCGGGACCTGCTCACCGCCGAGGCGGGTGAGACCGCGGCCATCGCCGGCACGCGGGTGTGGGGTGCCCTGGAGTGCTTGCGCAAGACGGGCTCCACCACGCAGGCGCTGACCGTCGACCGGGTCCACCCGGACGGCTGGGCGGTGCTGTCGACCGGCGACGCCAAGGTGGCCACCTGGGTCACCACCCTCAACGACCAACCCGAGCCGGTGGTGTTCGCGGTGCTCGTGGGCAAGGAGGACTGACGTGACCAACTACTACGAGATCCGGCACACCGTGGGGTTCGAGGAGACCAACCTCGTCGGCAACGTGTACTACGTGAACTACCTGCGGTGGCAGGGGCGGTGCCGCGAGATGTTCCTGAAGGAGAACGCGCCGAGCGTGCTCCAGGACCTCCAGGACGACCTGAAGCTGTTCACCCTCAAGGTCGAGTGCGAGTTCTTCTCCGAGATCACGCTCTTCGACGAGCTGTCGGTGCGGATGCGGCTGGAGGAGCTGACCCAGACGCAGATCCAGTTCAGCTTCGACTACGTCAAGGTGACCGCCGGCCAGGAGGTCCTGGTCGCCAAGGGCAGGCAGCGGATCGCGTGCATGCGCGGCCCGAACACCAACACGGTGCCGTCCCGGGTGCCCGACGACCTGCGCAAGGCGCTCGCGCCCTACGCCGAGGCCCCGGTGCTGGCCCGCGCCGGGCTGGGGGGATGACCGACATGTACGAGGCGGCGCCCACGATGGAGGAGACCTCGCTGAGGGACGCCATGTCCCTGTTCGCGACCGGGGTCACGGTGCTGACGGTCGGCGGCGAGCACGCGCACGGCATGACGGCGAACGCGTTCACCTCGGTGTCGCTGGACCCGCCGCTGGTGCTGTGCTGCATCGCCCGCTCCGCGGTGATGCACGAGGCGATCAGCAACAGCAAGCGGTTCGGCGTCTCGATCATGGGCGCCGAGCAGCGGGACACCGCGAAGTACTTCGCGGACAAGCGCCGCCCGCTCGGGCAGGAGCAGTTCGACGCGGTGGACTGGCTGGAGGGCCCGGCGACGGGCGTGCCGCTGCTGAACGGCTCGCTGGCGTGGCTGGAGTGCGAGCTGGTCCAGTTCTACGACGGCGGGGACCACACGATCTTCGTCGGTCAGGTCCTCAGCTGCCGCCGCGGCGCGGACGCCCAGGCGCTGCTGTTCTACAGCAGCGCGTTCCACCAGGTCTGACGTCCGGGTCCGCACGCATCGGGAGGGAGTGCACATGCTGGTGACCGTCACCGGAGGTACCGGTTTCGTCGGCTCGCACACGGTGGCGGAGCTCGTGCGCGCCGGGCACCGGGTCCGCCTGCTGGTCCGGGACGCGAACGCGGTGGAGGCCGCCGTGCGACCACTGGAGGTGCCACCCGACGCGGTGGACGTGGTGGTCGGGGACGTGACCGACGAGCAGTCGGTCACCGCGGCGGTGCGCGGCGCGGACGCCGTCGTCCACGCGGCGTCGGTGTACTCGTTCGACCGGCGCAGGCGGGCGGAGATGCTGCGCACCAACGCCCGCGGCACGGAGGTGGTGCTCGACGCCGCCCGCCGTGCCGGGGTGGGGCGCACCGTCCACGTGTCGAGCACCGCGGCGCTGTTCGGACCCGGTGTCCGGGTCATCCACGAGCAGTCGCCGCTGGGCACGACCCGTGCGCCGTACGCGGCGACGAAGGTCGCGTCGGAAGCCATCGCGAGACGGCACCAGGAAGAGGGGGCGCCGGTGGTCGTCAGCTACCCACCGGCCCTCCTCGGGCCGCACGACCCGAAGCTCGGCGACCAGACCGTGCGGCTGCGCAACACGGTGCGCGGGATCATGCCGATGTGGCCGGCGGGCGGCCTGCAGATCGGTGACGTCCGGGACGCGGCGGCGCTGCACCTGGCGCTGCTGGCCCCGGGCGTGACGGGACGGCACTTCGGTCCCGGGCACTACCTCACGACGCGGCAGTACGTCGAAGGGGTCAGGGAGGCCACCGGGCGGTCGTTGCCCGCGGTCTTCCTGCCCCCGGCGATGATGACCCCGGTCGGCCGGTTCGCGGACCTGGTGCAGCCGGTGTGGCCGTGGCACATCCCCGCGGAGCACGAGGCGATCGCCACGGTCGCCGCGGCGGTCCGGGTCGACCCGGCCGCGAGCACGCTCGACCTCAAGCCCCGACCGTTCGTCGACACGGTCACCGACACCGTGCGGTGGCTCGCCGACAGCGGCGCGGTCACCGAACGCCAGGCAGGACGCCGATGACCACCTCAGGGATCGAACACGTCAACGGGCGGGCGGACATCCGACCGGAACTGCCCGCCCGCACGATGGAACTCCTCCGGGAGCGCAACGACGACCTGCGCGACCGCGCGGTGTCCAACGCCGACGCGGTGCGCAGACAGCGCTCGCTCGGCAAGCGGACCGCGCGGGAACGCCTGGAGATGCTGCTGGACAAGGACTCGTTCACCGAGGTCGAGCTGTACCGGCGGCACCAGGCGCACGGCCTGAAGGTGTCCGAGCACCGCCCGCACACCGACGGCGTGGTGGCGGGCTCGGGCACCATCGACGGGCGGCGCGTGTTCGTCTACGCGCAGGACTTCACCATCTTCGGCGGGTCGCTCGGCCAGGCGCACGCGGCGAAGATCCACAAGGTGATGGACATGGCCATCGACACCGGCTCGCCCATCATCTCGCTCAACGACAGCGGCGGCGCGCGCATCCAGGAGGGCGTGATGGCGCTGGACGGCTACGGCGGCATCTTCCGCCGCCAGGTGGCCGCGTCCGGCATCATCCCGCAGATCGCCGTGGTGCTCGGGCCGTCCGCGGGCGGTGCCGCGTACTCGCCCGCCCTGGCGGACTTCACGTTCATGGTCCGCGGCACCGCGCAGATGTACCTGACCGGCCCGGACGTGGTGCAGGCCGTGTCGGGGGAGAAGGTCAGCCACGACGAGCTCGGCGGCGCGAAGGTGCACGGCGAGCTGTCCGGCCTGGCGTCGTTCGTGCACGAGGACGAGGAGTCGTGCCTGGAGGACGTCCGCTACCTGGTCTCCATGCTGCCGTCGAACAACATGGAACCGCCGCCCGCCTACGAGACCGTGGGCGCGGTGGACGACCTGCGGCCGGACTTCGCCTCGATCGTGCCCGTGGAGCCGAACAAGCCCTACGACATGCGCACGCTGATCGAGGAGCTGGTGGACGACGGGGAGTTCCTCGAGGTCCACGCCGGCTGGGCGCGCAACGTGGTGGTGGCGCTCGGCCGGATCGACGGCTCGGTCGTCGGCATGGTCGGCAACCAGCCGATGGTGTTCGCGGGCGTGCTGGACATCGAGGCGTCCCAGAAGGCCGCGCGGTTCGTGCGGTTCTGCGACGCGTTCGGCATCCCCCTGGTGTCGTTGGTCGACGTGCCCGGCTTCCTGCCCGGCACGGCCCAGGAGCACTCGGGCGTCATCCGGCACGGCGCGAAGCTGCTCTACGCCTACTGCGAGGCGACCGTGCCGCGCATCCAGGTGATCGTGCGCAAGGCGTACGGCGGCGCGTACATCGTGATGGACTCGCGGTCCATCGGGACGGACCTGTCGCTGGCCTGGCCCACCAACGAGATCGCGGTGATGGGCGCGGAAGGCGCGGTGAACGTCATCTTCCGCAAGGAGCTGGCCGCCTCGGCCGACCCGGACACCCTGCGGGCCGAACTGCTCGCGGAGTACTCCGAGCAGCTGGTGCACCCCTACTACGCGGCCGAGCGGGGGCTGGTCGACGACGTGATCGACCCGGCGCACACCCGTTCGGCGGTGGCGCGGGGGCTCTCGATGCTGCGGAACAAGCGCCGGCCGACGCCGGCGCGCAAGCACGGCAACCTGCCGCTGTAGCGGCCGGGTGCGGATCGGGAGGCCGTTGCCCGGCAACGGCCTCCGGCGGTGACCGGAGTCGGCGTGGAACGCGGGGCGGGGGGCGTATGGTGGGGGGCGGGGGGGGGGGGATTCGCGCGCCCCGCTGGGTGGGGGGCGGGGGGGGCGGGGCG